>JBILRK010000168.1:0-5441 GCA_044372705.1 Saprospira sp.
CGAAACTTTCAAGCGTATGGGTATGAACGATGAGGAAACAGTTGCCCTTATTGCCGGCGGTCATACTTTTGGCAAAACCCATGGCAAAGGTTTGGCAAGCCATGTTGGTCCCGAACCTGAGGCGGCCGCAATTGAGGAGCAGGGTTTCGGCTGGAAAAGTGATTTTGGTACAGGTAAAGGTAAAGATGCCATCACATCGGGACTTGAAGTAACCTGGACTGCCACACCTACCAAATGGGGGCATGGTTTTTTCAAAATCCTTTTCAATAATGAATGGGAACTGACTAAAAGTCCGGCTGGTGCGCATCAGTGGGTTGCTAAAACCGACAAGGAAACTATTCCCGATGCTTTCGACGCCAACAAAAAGCATAAGCCTACCATGCTCACAACCGATCTTTCAATGAGAATGGACCCTGTTTATGAAAAGATTTCCAGAAGATTTATGGAAAATCCAGATGAGTTTACCAAGGTATTTGCAAAAGCCTGGTTTAAATTGACACATCGCGATATGGGCCCTCGTTCCACTTATTTCGGTCCTGAAGCCCCCAAAGAAGACCTCATCTGGCAAGACCCTATACCAGCTTTGAATCATAAACTGGTCGATGCCAAAGATATCAGCGAACTTAAAGCTAAGATTGCTAGTTCAGGCCTGAGTACAAGCGAAATGGTAAGCACAGCTTGGGCTTCTGCATCCACATACCGTCATTCTGACCGTCGCGGTGGAGCAAATGGTGCACGCATCCGTTTGTTGCCTCAAAGACAGTGGGAATCGAACAATCCAAATCAGCTCAATAAAGTCTTACTGGCATTGGAAAAAATTCAAAAAGAATTCAACGATAAAAACAAGGAGAAGAAGATTTCAATAGCCGACCTTATCGTGCTTGCAGGTTCGGTCGGTGT
Organism: Saprospira sp.; assembly: GCA_044372705.1. GTDB lineage: Bacteria > Bacteroidota > Bacteroidia > Chitinophagales > Saprospiraceae > Saprospira. The sequence continues at coordinate 901 of JBILRK010000168.1, forward strand.
TGAAACTTCTGCCAAAAATGCAGGATACAGCGTTGAGGTGCCTTTCACGCCCGGTCGTATGGATGCTACACAAGAACAGACTGATATTGAGTCAATTAACCTCTTGGAACCGATGGCTGATGGATTCAGAAACTATTTGAAAACAAAATACACCATTTCAACCGAGCAACTTTTGGTGGATAAAGCTCAGTTACTGCGCCTTTCAGCGCCAGAAATGACTGTTTTACTGGGCGGCATGCGCGCAATAGGTGTCAACTACGACGGCTCAAAAACAGGCGTTCTGACAGATAAAAAAGATGCTTTGAGCAACGATTTCTTTGTCAATATTCTCGACATGAAATACGAGTGGAAAGTAGCTGATGAAGCGGAAGAGAAATTCGACATCCTTGACCGTAAAAGCGGTGAAAAGAAATGGTCTGCTACCCGTGCTGATCTTATCTTCGGTTCAAATTCAGAATTGCGTGCCCTTGCCGAGGTGTATGCGAGCAGCGATGCCAAGGAAAAATTTGTAAAGGATTTTGTTGCTGCCTGGACCAAGGTGATGAATCTCGATAGATTTGATCTGATTACGAAATAAGTGATTAAAATGTCTTTGATTGCCCCTTCTCAAAAAAGAAGGGGTTTTTTTGTTTTTCTTAGCTCCAAGCTGAGCATTTGTCTTCGGACATTTAAAATCGGTGCCTGCGGCGCCTGTTTTCTTTTTCAAAAGGCTAAAGCCTTTTAAAAAAAAATCAGCAATAGTGCGCGGGGTTTTAACCTCACATTAGTTCAGCGTAAATCCGCATAATCTGCTGAGGGCAAAGCCCTATCTGCGGTCAATTTTAATTTTCATCACGGATGTTTTTCAAAACAGAAATTGGAGGCTTTTCAAAAAACGTTTTATTAATTAAAAAAGGCTAAAGCATCAAAATTATGATAGCCTTAGCCTCTGTAAATATGCGCTAAACAGCACTATAGTTCATCAATATTCTGATCAATATCCAAAATCTGCTTTTCTTTGTCTTTGAAAGATTTAACCTCTTTCTTGGCTACTTTTTGATCTTTTTTCAATTCACGCATTTCATCACTCAGAAAGGAGCCTTCCATGATTTGTTCCTGCAGACTTTTTAGCGTGCCCGGGCTATAAGGAACAAGTATGGAACTGTTTTTCTCCCCGATGTCTTTGATAGTATCGTAGTGTTGGGTGAGCAGCACAAACTGCATAATTTCAATTGGGGAAACATCTTGTAGTGTGTTGCTGAAATCTTCGACAGAATCGGCAAAACCTTTGATAATCGCCAGACGCTGCTCTGCAACACCCTCTCCTTGTAGTCTTTTGCTTTCTTTCTCGGCTTCAGCATCTTTGATTTTGGCAATTTTGCGACCTTCGGCATCTTCAGAAAGGGCTTCTTTGTTGCGACGTGCAGCATTGATACGGTTCATCGATTCTTTTACTAATCCATCGGGATCGATATCAGTAATAAGGGTTTGAACAATTCGATAACCATATATTTCCATGTTTTCCGAAAGTTCGGCCTTTACGGCATTAGCAATGTCGTCTTTACGTACAAAAACATCGTCAAGCTCTAGCTTCGGCACTTCGGCGCGAACAACATCGAAAATATAAGAAGAAATCTGTGCATAAGGATCGTCCAATTCATAACAGGCTTCTTTAACCTTGTTTGCCATGACTTGAACATGAACGGAAGCTTGCAATTTAATGAACACATTGTCTTTGGTTTTAGTCTCAACATGCACATTCATCTGTTGAATTTTCAGATTGATTTTTCTGCTGACCTTATCCAGAAAGGGCACCAGAAAATTGAGTCCCGGCATCAAAATTCTATTGTATTTGCCAAATCGTTCAACAACGAGGGCGGAGCGTTCTTTAACCATTCTAACTGAAGACAAAAGAATGATTATAATAGCTACTGATGCACCAATTATTACAGGTAACATAAATTTGGGGTTGAATTGAGTAATTTAATATATGTAAAGCGCTATAATATTAGTGATTTTTTTTGAGAATACTGATATTTCCTGATAAATTTAAAAACTTATAATGAAATTTAACAGCTTAAAATCCAACCTTTGAACTGTGCTATAACCGAAATAGCATGCTTCAAGGCACCAATTTATCAAATTTTAAATAAGAAAGTCTCTGTAGAATGTATCATTTTCAACATTTACATCTTGTTTTTAAGAATCTTTGGCATCTAAATTTTTCATTTTTTATAAGCTCATCCGCGCTAAAATTAAAAAACTTACTATCTTTATCAGACAAGACCCATTGTTAAGACAGACTATGAAATTCCTAAGCCTGATCATCCCTATTTTTGTTATTGCTTTATCGAGCAGTTCCTGTATTTTCTCCGATCTGTTTGGGGGAAGTAGAGAGTTTGTTGCCGATACGGTTGTCTCGGCACCTAATCTAAAGCATATTGAAGTGCAGTATGTCGATACTGACAGTTCCTATTCAGTCATTTCTTATTGGACAGATAACAACGGCAGACCGCTATACATGAAAAGCCGTCAGAATTTTGTCCGACAAATTAAAAATGGCCCCGAAAAACATTGGGCAGAGAATGGTCAGTTGATTTACACCGCTTTGTGGGCAAATGGCACTCCTGTTGGTTCTGTAATGGAGTATTATGACAATGGCCAATTGAAGCGCAGAATTGACTATGACGATAGTAAAGGCTATGCCCGTTATGAAATGAATTATCACGAAAACGGCATGCGCAAAACAGACACCATCACCTATATTAAAGGCAAAAAAGATGGTGCCATCAACTACTATGATCTCGAAACGGGCGATGTAAATGAAACCTATATTTACTCGAGAGATACCCTGATTGGTATAAAAATTTACAAACCAGAATACGACCTTCTTTCTCGACAGGCCGAAATTCTGGCCAAATCTGTAAAACGCGATTCGGCCGAACGTCAGCGCAAAGATTCACTTTTTGCAACCCTGCTGGGTAATTTGAAAAGTGGACCATCCAACAGTTGGTCAAATGGCGAAAATGAAAAAGAAAAGCTCGAATACCTGGAGCTGATGCTGAAAGAAAATCAGAAATAAATGGCGGAACATTTTCCCAATTCTGTTTCAATCATTGGTTGCGGATGGCTGGGAATGCCCCTTGCGCTTGAGCTACAAAGCCGTGGTTTTAAGGTTCATGGAACTGTCAGAACGCGCTCAAAAATTGAAGACTTTAATGATTCAGGTATCAATTTTTATCAATTGGACCTAAGTCAGGATATTATCCCTGAACCAAAGGCTGCATTTTGGCAAGCAGATGTTTTTGTATTGACCATTCCTCCTACAGAACCTGCCAATTATTGCAAGGGAATTTCCAAACTAATTTCAGTTATCGAAAAGCAGCAGCGAAAAACTCAAATTATTTATACTTCCTCAACGGGTGTTTACGGCAAAGGAAAGGGTTTAACCGATGAGACTTTTTCGCCAAATCCCGATAGGGCAGGAGCTGCCGCTGTTTTGGATTGCGAAAAACTGCTATTGGGAAAAATGGATATTTTTGATGTCTGTATTTTGCGCCTGGCAGGTTTGGTCGGTCCGGGCAGAGCTCCTGGCAGGTTCTTTGCCGGAAAAAAAAATCTTGGCACTGGCAGTTCAGCGGTGAATCTGGTACAGCTCGATGATTGTACTGCGCTCATTTCAATGCTCATCGAAAAAGGAATCAACAATGGCATTTATAATGTCTGTGCCGACCTGCATCCCAGGCATCGTGAATTTTATCCTGCGCAAGCCATTAAACTTGGTCTTGAGCCGCCAGAGTACGGAGCCGATAGCCCTGATGCAGATCTTAAAATTATTGATAACAGGCTACTGAAAAGTGTTTTGGACTATGTATACATTTATCCAGATCCGATGAAGTTCAACTAAAGAAGGAATCACGATTGTTATCGGGAAGAGGGCAGAAATCTGAAGAAAATTAGTTAAAAAATTAAAAAATCTAACTTAAATTCTAACTTCTCACTTCAATATTCTGATTTTCAATGCCCTTCTACCTCCTCTATTTTCTTTTGCTGTTTTTAATTAGCTATCTGAGTAGCAGCGGATGGAAAAATCAGGTATTTTTTTCAGCTAAAAAGTATAGCTGGATTGTAACGGGCCTTTCTCTCTTTATGTTTTTACTCTCGGCCGATCAGGGACAACTGGCATTTGAGGTAATTAAAAAAGGCTCAATTTGGACCATGTGGCAGTTTTGGTCGGTAATGATTGGAGTATTTATAGTGCCTATCATTTTTTTGCACCTTTCTGGCAAAGGTGTTTGGCGCATGATTATTATGACTATTTCAACGCTATTGATTGCTTTTGCTGTCATGTTCTTTACCAAGGCTGATGACCCTGCAAAAATTGAAAGCTTCAACAATAACTTGGGAAAAAAGGGTCCTGTTTTGTAGAAATATTTATTGGCTGTTCTGCTAGGAATTTTGTATTTTTTATCTGGAATTTGATGTTGTGGGTTTTGGTTTTTTAGTTCCAAGTAGCCAGTAGCTAGGTACTAGTTTCTAGTCTCCAGTGGCCAGTGGCCAAG
>JBILRK010000167.1:0-5441 GCA_044372705.1 Saprospira sp.
GGCATACTTTGGTTTGCTTCCTTAATCCCAAGCATCGAAGAAAGCTTGAATCAAACAACATTATTGATAGAATCTTATATTTATATGATTTTGCCAATTTACTGTACCTTGTTTATATTATGGTATTTGTACCTTACTTTCAAGGATTTGAATAATGCTATTTTCAGAACATATTGATCTTAAGAGTCTAATATTGAAAGAAAGAGCTACTTTACAATTATTTCAAAATTCAGTTCTCTTTCCAAGTCCCCTCTGAATAAATCTCGAATATTTAAGGTACAGCTGCCAGTTTTTTTGGCTTCAAATACCAGCGTCACAATGGCTTCGTCGCCCCCTGGCATATCCGATTTTGATGGATCTATCAAGTCTAATTTTTCGTCTTTTAAGCTTAAAATGTCTTTAGATTTCAGGCTGTATTCAGAATGATTCCCTACAGAGGCATATTGCAAATAGCTGTAGGAAATTAAATCACCTACTTTTAATTTATATGTTTTAGGGCCTTCAGGGCTAATTTTAATGGTATCAGACTTGGATGTAGATATTTCATTTTTTTTCGTATCATTCTTTACAGTCTTTGAGTTTTCATTATGGTCACAGCTGACTACAAAAATTGATAAAACTATCAAAATGATGAAATTTAAGCTTGTGTGCATAGGTTTATATTTTATTGAAGAATAATTGCTAAATTAAAGAATTCTATTTATTAAATATCCTGCTTTCAATTTTTTTTGAAAGCTTCGAAACTTATTGATAAATATAGAGTTTTATTTAAAGTAAGCATTTAAATTTGTACTCAAATTATCACCACTAAATGCTTCTGAATTGAAATTTAATAATTCAGTAATTACTTCAACAAATGCTTCAGGCTACCCGCATAAGACTTTGGCTCGATCTGATGATTCAGATACTGCTTTTTTTACTGCTGACGGTGCAGGTGCTATTGCATCCCTCTGTCGAAGCTTTTTTATACAATGTCAGTCTTTTTGGAATTCTTTTATCTGCCTGGCAGATACTACATGCCTTTTATGTTGTCAAAAAATATAAGGACTGGGAACGCAAACAATATTTGTATAATATGCGACAGGTATTGGGTTATGCTTTACTTACCCTAGGCATAGGCGTTTTTATGTTAATAATCAGCTTTGGATTTTTAGCGCCATTTTTTTATTTTACTTTGATCATTTTGCATTGGATTTTGGCTGCAGTTGTATTATTTTTGACTGTCAGTTATTTTGTTATCAGTCTGCGCAGGCTTTATCAGCATCTGTACAGGCCGAGGTCTTTTTGGGATCTGTAATTTGAAATCAGAATTAAGAACGTAGAACTTAGAATCAATTAAGAAGGTAGAAGGTTTCTAATTTCATCCTTCTAATTTCATCCTTGAAATAATGTCAACAATCGCCATAAACACCCGTTTTTTATTGCCCAATAAGCTCGAAGGTATTGGCTGGTTCAGCTATGAGGTGCTGAAGCGTTGGGTAGAGTGGCACCCCGAGCATGAGTTTATTTTTATCTTTGACAGAGCTTATGACGAACAATTTGTCTTTGGTTCCAATGTAAAACCCATCGTGGCATCGCCGCAGGCCAGGCATCCTGTCTTGTTTTATCTATGGTTTGAATGGGCCTTGCCAGCAATTTTCAAAAAACAGAAAGCGGATGCCTTTATGTCTCCCGATGGATTTATGTCCCTATCGGCAGATATACCTACACTTTTGGTAATTCATGATATTGCCTGGAAGCATTTTCCCACGCAGGTTCCTTGGTCTCACCGTAAACATTACGAACATTATATGCCGCGCTTTGCAAAAAAAGCAGCTCATATCGCCACCGTTTCGGAATATTCAAAAAATGATATTGTACATCATCTGCAGGTATCGCCCGAAAAAATTGATGTAGTGTATGATGGCGCCAATGAATCATTTGTCCCGCTCAGTCTTGAAGAAAGAGTAAAAGTGGAAGATAAATACAGCAACGGCTGCCCCTATTTTCTCTATGTCGGTTCTATTCATCCCCGAAAGAATGTACTGCGTTTGCTTGAGGCTTTTGAAAGCTTCAAGTCTAAAAGCGATACAAATATGAAACTGCTACTTGCTGGCCGAATTGCCTGGCAGAGTGGCGACGTTGCCGAGCAGCTAGCCAAAATGAAATTCCGCGATGAGGTTATTTTTCTAGGATACACCGATGCAGTTGAACTGCCAAAAATTACTGCTGCCGCTTTTGCACTGACCTATGTCTCCCTCTTCGAAGGATTTGGAATACCTATTCTCGAGGCCATGTATTGCGATGTGCCAACTATCAGTTCAAATACTTCTTCTATGCCCGAAGTAGCGGGAAACGCAGGCCTGCTGGCCGACCCTTATTCTGTCGACTCTATTGCCGAACAGATGAACAGGATTTGGAACGAAAAGGGACTCAGGGAAGAACTTATTGAGCGCGGAAAAATCCAACGCCAAAAATATTCATGGAACCTCACAGCAGAAAAGATGTGGCTGTCGATGGAGAAAATTTTGGATAAATAAATTCAATTTTTTAAAAATATATTTGATTACATAAGATAGACGAAACCTATCATATGTAAAGTAATTTTAATTTGAACTCAACCTTGTGTTTAATAAAAATACAAAAATAAACACAAAAGATTAAACAAAAATTCAAAATGACAGTTATACTATTACTTACAAATTGATAACTTATTTAAACAATGTCATTATGAAACAGATTTTATTTTCACTTGCGATAACCCTGGGTGCATTTTATGCTAATGCCCAATCGCCAAGAGTGCAGGTTATTCACAATTCTCCCGATGCTGCTGCTGCAACAGTTGATATTTGGATTAACGGAGCCAAGGCTGTAGAAGACCTCGACTTCAGAGAAGCTACGCCCTTTGTAACTTTGAGCAGCGGTACAACAAATGTTGGTATTGCCCCAGGTACAAGTACAGTAATTACTGACACCATTGCTAATTTTACCTTCAACCTGATGATGAATACAACATATATTGTTGTTGCTGATGGTACTTTGAGCGGATCTCCTTCCTACTCACCTTTTCAGCCATTTGGCTTGAATGTTTATGCAATGGGTCGCGAAACTGCTACAAATGCGCAAAATGTAGACGTATTGATACATCACGGTTCTACAGATGCACCAACAGTAGATGTACGCGGTAAAAATCCGGCCGATGTATTACTCAATGATGCTCCTTATGGCGCTTTTGGCGGATATTTGAGCTTACCAACCGACAATTACATCGTACGCATTACAGATGCAACAGGTTCAACGATTGTTCAATCTTATTCAGCCCCACTTTCAACGCTTAACCTTGGTGGTCAGGCTGTGACAGTAGTTGCTTCGGGTTTCCTTAACCCTGCCGCCAACAGTAATGGTCCAGCTTTCGGACTATATGCTGCATTAGCCAGTGGTGGCGCATTGGTTGCTTTGCCAGTTGCTGCAGACCCAAGAATTCAAGTAATTCACAATTCAGCAGATGCAGCAGCTGCTTCTGTTGACATTTGGGTGAATGGTGCTAAAGCTATTGATGATTTTGCTTTCAGAACATCTTCTCCTTATATATCTCTTTCACCCGGCACAGTAAATGTAGGTGTTGCTGCTGGTACAAGTACTGTAATTACTGATACTATCGCCAATTTTACTTTTAATCTATTAGCCGGTAATACCTATGTAGCCATTGCTGAAGGCATTGTAAGCCCAAGTGGTTACAATCCTGCTACTCCTTTCGGAATTGCAGTCTTCGACGATGCTCGTGAAGCTGCTTCCAATGCCAACAATGTTGATGTGTTGGTACATCACGGTGCTACAGATGCTCCTGTTGTAGATGTGCGCGGTGCAGATACAACAACTGTATTGGTAAACGATGCAGCTTATGGAGACTATGCAGGTTATCTTAGTTTGCCCGAGGCTGATTATATCATCAGAATCACAGACGCTACAGGCGGAACGGTAGTACAATCTTATCAGGCTCCTTTAGCAACATTGAACTTGGGCGGTCAGTCAATTTCAGTTGTAGCATCTGGTTTCTTAAATCCTGCCAATAACAGCAATGGTCCTGCTTTTGGTTTGTGGGTTGCATTGGCATCAGGTGGCGCCCTAGTTGAATTGCCAGTACTTGCAACTGCAATCAATCAAACTGAAAATATCGCAACTGATATGCATGTTTTCCCAAATCCTATTAAAACTGCTTTTAATCTGGGATGGAACCAAACAAAGGACGCTGATGTGAGCATCAGATTGACTAACATTCAAGGACAAACTGTTAAAAATATCGAATTGGGTAATGTAACTGCAGGTCAGCAAAACATTTCAATCGATACAAATGAACTAAGCAGTGGCTGGTACAGCCTGAGCATCCTTGGTTCAAATGCTGTACAAACACTTAAAGTACAGATCATCAAATAAATCGGCAATTTTTTATTTTCATACAGAATTATTGTTCCCCCATTCGTCGAGATGATGAATGGGGGTTTTTAGCCCAAATATACCCCTCCATTTACCGTTGCCTTTTTTGCACCAGTAACCCCGGGTATAGAATTAGGCACTGCTTCCAAGCGCAGTAATCCCAAAAGTGCCACAAGCATAGCTTCTTTAAAATCAATGATTTCCTTTTTAGGTATTTGTACTTCAATATTCAATTCAGCGAGTTTTTCTTTTAGTTTTTCTACCAAGAAAAGATTGTGACAGCCGCCACCGCTCAACAATAAACCTGATGTTTCTGGCTGATAGTTTTCATTATCACGTACAAGTTTGATGGCATCGAATGACGCTGCTACATTCAGCTCCACGGCGGTTCGCATCTGATCCTCAAGTGAGAGCCCGCTCTCTGTAAAAAGCGGCAGCACCTCAGTCCTGATCCACTCATTCGACATTGATTTTGGGTAGACTTTTTCGAAAAAATCAAGTTTTTGCAAGGTGTCCAACAACTCTAGTTGAACCTTGCCGCCTCTTGCAATTTCACCGTCTTTGTCAAATTTTAAGTCTGCCTTTTCTGCCAAAAAATTAAATACCTGGTTTGCCGGAGCCAGGTCAAAACCCAGCCATTTCCCTGAAATGTTGGCAGAGATGTTGGCTATACCACCAATATTCATATAGTAATCGTAACCCGGAAACAAGTAAAGGTCGGCAAGTGGAGCGAGTGGGGCGCCTTCTCCGTTCAACGCTACATCCTGCATTCTGAAATCGCAAATAACCGTTTTACCAATTGTAGCGGCGAGGGCATTTCCATTGCCAATCTGTATGCTATACCTTCGCGATGGGTCGTGAAAAACAGTATGACCATGAGAGGCTACAAAATCAATCGGACCAATTTGATTTTTTTTAATAAAACTATTGAGCAGTTCGCCTAAATAATAAGAAAAATAGATATCGGTCTGAGCAAAAGTAAGGGCATTCTGTTGAGGAAGAGCCTTAAGTCTTCTAACCCAAAGCTC
>JBILRK010000169.1:0-5430 GCA_044372705.1 Saprospira sp.
AGTCGAGGGATTTTATCGCACTTTCGTCATATTCAGCCAATTGATCATTCTGCTCCATATTCTTTTCTATTTTTATTTAAAAATCCAGGCTAAAACTGCTTATCTTCGTTGAGGAAGATTCCTGAGGATGATTTATTTTTTATAAAATTGACACTATTTGTTTACAAATTTATGTTTTTTTTGTGGTCTTGTCAATTTTTTACAGCAAATAATTTATAAAATACCATGTCGGAACAATTAATCGATGCGGTACTCATCATAAAAAAGGCACTATATCGCGAAAGACAACAAAAGCTCTTATTGTTGTCAATTCTTGTTTTTTCGGCCACTCTCCTACTCTTTGCTGCCTTATTACAAAAAGAAAATTCTCTCTACCAGTTATTAACAATAGCATCGCTCATTGCGTATACCTCCTCGCTTTTATTACTGCGCGATTTATTAAAATTTTGGAGACCAGAATCCTCTCCTCTTTTTCAGCTTTTGACGCAGGCAAGTAAAAATATTGTCTGGATTTATCTGTTCGAAGTGCGTTTGAGTCCTTTCGGTATTGATTTTAAAAAAGAACTCAACTTCTGTTTCAGGTTGATGAACAGAGATATGCTGCAAATTAGAATTCCCGAAAAAGACGCTCAAAAATTGATGGCAAATCTTGAAATTTCCCTTTTACATGCAAGTTTTGGCTATAGCAAAGAAAAAGAACAGTTATTTGGAATACATCCGGAACTGCTTTTAAAAGATTAAGCCTGTAGGCTTTCTTTTTTTCTTTTTTCTTTCAAAAAACTGCTGTTTACTAAATAAACACCCAAAATAACGGTCAACATGGATAAGATCGTTATCAAATTCAACTTTTCACTCAAAATCATCCAACCCAATAGTACAGCTACAACTGGATTTATGTAAGCGTAGATAGATGCCTGGGCAGCAGGTAAATTTTCTAGGGTGTACATAAATGCGGAATATGATATAAAGGATCCGAAGATTATTAAATAGGCAATACTTCCCCAAAATTTGAAACCAATAGGGCCGATTACAAGATTATCAACCCCTATTATCAGTACAATTATCCAGGTCGCAGCTCCTCCAAATAGCATCTGTAACCCAGCGCCCATCATCAGGTTAATATTGGGTTTCCATTTAGCAGCAAAGACCGAACCTAAGGACCAGATAAGCGTTGCAAGTATATTTAATACAATCCCAAAGGTAAAATTGGGATTAAGAAAGTCTTCTAAATAATCAAAAGAAATGCCCATCACCCCAATCATACCAAGTAACATTCCTATAATGAGTTGTGGCGACCATCTAAATTTACCTACCAAAAAATAACTAAAAATAGCTATAAATACTGGTCCTATGGCCGACATGACCGAGCCCAGACCACTGGGTATATATTGAATCGCCCAGGTAGCGAGACCATTACCTAAGCAAAGTAGCATAAAACCAATAATAGCAAGCTGTATAATTATTTTTTTAGGCGGTAGTTTTACACCGCTTAACAACATCCATCCTACTAAAATGAAACCTGCCAGAGACTGTCTAAGTGCCGACATAAATAAACCGTGAACTTTCCCGTCTTCGAGTCCAATAGTAATAGCCAGATAGGTTGTACCCCAAAAAAAACTTACTGCAGCCAGTGCTATATAAGCCTTTGTTTTATTATTCAATTTTACTAAACTCATTCCTTTTGCGCCTGAGACGAATTTTTGTCTGTTCTTTAGCTTTTTAAACTATTTTTAAATATATAAGTTTAAAAAATCTCCATTTATAGCTCATTTAGATCAACAAAAGTACAAATTATAAGCACATCAAAAATATAAGTGCATTGTTTTACATTAATTTTCAACTTGCAATTTCGACAAAGAAATAATATCTTTGCTTCCGCAGATAAAATCAATACATTATCACACCTTCTTAAATCAACATCATGCGTTTTTCAATTTCCTCTGCCGATCTAAAAGAACAATTACAGATAATAAGTGGTGCTATTGGCTCCAATCCGGTACTTCCCATACTGGAAGATTTTCTTTTTATTGTGGAGGACGAAAAACTTACCATTGTTGCTACAGATTTAGAAACCTTTATCACTGCAGAACTGCCAGTACAATCTGAACAAAATGGTACGATAGCCATTCCTGCAAAAATTTTACTCGATACGCTCAAACAGTTGCCTACTCAACCTGTTACCTTCGATGCAGACATGGAAAATTTTTCTATCACGCTCAAATCTGCATTTGGACAATATCAACTTTCGGCCGAAGATGGCAACGATTATCCAAAATTACCAATTCCAAATGTAACTGATAATGTTGAAATGCCGTCAGTTTTACTTTTGGAAGGTATCAATAAAACGCTTTTTGCTACAAGTAACGATGATCTCAGACCGGCAATGACAGGCGTGTTGATGCAACTCGATGATAATGGCGTAACCTTTGTTTCTACCGATGCACACAAATTTGTAAAATATACTTTTTCAGAACTGAATGTAGGAGCTCATGGCAATTTAATCCTTCCTAAAAAAGCGCTGAATCTGCTAAAGAATGCATTATCAAATATTACTGACACGGTAAAAATAGCATTTAGCAGCACCAATGCCTTCTTCTATTACGAGAATCAAACGATGGTTTGCCGTCTTATAGATGCACGTTATCCAGAGTATAATGCGGTAATTCCCAAAGATAGCCCAAATGTAATGAGCATTGTACGTCAGGACTTTTTAAATTCTCTGAAACGTATTGCCAATTTTGCCAATAAAACTACCAATCAGGTTAAACTCACTATAAGTGAACTCAGTTTAACTATTGAGGCAGAAGACCTCGATTTTTCAAACAAAGCCATCGAAAAAATGCCTTGCTCTTTCAATGGAGAGGAAATGATTATTGCTTTTAATGCAAAATTTCTAATTGAAATGCTTGGTGTAATTGGCGGTGACAGTATTAAGCTGATGTTATCCACACCAAAGCGTGCCGGAATCATAAGAAATGAAGAAGAAACTGCTGGCGAAGACCTGATGATGTTGGTTATGCCCGTAGTTGTAAACGTGTACTAATCAATATTTATCCAATTGGATTTCATTGTGTAATTCGGGAGAATCTTTTCCACTATTTAAAAGCTCATTCGATACAGGATAGGCATGGAGAATAGTTTCATTGCTATCAAACATTGCTAAAATCTTTTCCAGGCTCGATTCTTTATCGATCCAATCTCTTATTTGTTCCTCTTCTGTAAAAACGAGTGGAATTCTGTTCCATCCTTGCTCTTTCAGTTCATTATAGGCAGGAATTGTTATCATTGAAAAGGAAAAATATACTTTTCCGGCTGGACTTTTCCACTCATCCCAAATTACCGCAAAAGCTAATACTGCTTGATTTTTAGCCTGTATTCTGTAAAATTGATCTTTCTTATTAACCCTTTTATAGTCGTAATAACTGTCGGCAAAAACTATGGCTCTTTTCTGTCTAATAGGCATTCTGAATGAGTCTTTTGATGCTATACCTTCTGCTTGAGCACATACAAGATGTTCCACCTTGTCCGGTTCTGTTGCCCAATATGGAATCAAGCCCCATTTAAACAATTGAAGTTCATTAGATTCAGATGTTAGTACATAGGCATGTTGTAATGCCGAAATATGAAAAGACTTTATAAACTCCTGTTTAAAATTTATATTAAACTGTTTTCTAATTTTTTCCTTACTAATATCAAATGAAAATTTTTGAATCATAACCTGACAACTTACTTGAAAAAAGATTTTTTAAATCTACTCAGCTAATAGTCAAAGGTAACAAAATTTTAACAGCTTCAAATATTATTGGCTAAACAAAAGTTATCCACAGAATTTTAAATTATCCACATAATTTTATTGATTAAACAAGTTGGTGATTTTTATTCACATTTTATTCACAGAAATATTTTGTTTTAATTTTATTAAATATAATTGTTTTATGGATTTATAATAATTTAAAAAGTTATAAACATTATTTATTTTATTAATATTTATTAAATTATAAATCAGTTAATTATATTTTTATTTATCCACATAACTTTGTTAATAAAACAAAACTTCTACACAAATTTTTAACATTTATGTAAAATTAATGTTAGTAATTTTTAAATCCTATGTTAATTTCATAAAGATTGTTGAATAATCTAAAGTTTAAGACTTTTTATACCTTAGTTTTCAACAAAAAGCTTTTGAACATTATTTGAATATGAAAAGTCAAAATTATTTTAATAAATGTGGATAACTCAATAAAAACTATAAAAACCAAGTTTTCTATTAGTTTCTATATTGTTAATAATTTAAATTTATTGTTAACTAGTGTTGAAAAAAAATAGAAAATGTAGTTATCCACTTATCCACAGTCTTAATAGTAGTGACTAATTAATTTAGTAAATTTTTTTTATTTTAATTTATCATTTAAGGAAAGAGGTCAATTTCAAATTTGCACAATTTGTTTTGTTTTTACCATATTTAGAAAAGTTCCATATAAGATACTTAGGATTTGCAAGCATTATTTTCAAATCAATTTTGAATACTTAAACTTATATTTGCAATTGCTTTAATTCTATAAAATTATACAACCTAATATGCAGCATAAAGAAACTTATAAAATACCCAAAATAGTAGGATTTTGGCTTATAACCGGTATTGTTATGGTCTTTTTTCAAGTTGTAATTGGTGGAATAACCCGTCTTACTGACTCAGGTTTATCGATAACCGAATGGAATGTTATAAAAGGTGTTTTACCTCCACTGAATCAGGAACAATGGGATATAGCCTTCAAAAAATACCAGGATCATACCCTGCAGTTCAAAGCCATACATGCAGATATGTCTCTTTCTGAATTTAAATTTATTTATTTTTGGGAATGGTTCCATCGTCTATGGGCTCGAACTATGGGTTTTGTATTCCTTATTCCTTTTATTATATTTTGGAGAAGAAACTATTTACCTAAACCACTCATGCGTGATTTGGGAATAGTCGTTTCCCTTGCTGCTCTGGCTGCAGTATTTGGCTGGATTATGGTTCAGAGTGGTCTCAATACAGATAAGTTGGTTTGGGTAAATGCTTATAAACTTACCATACATTTATCCATTGCAGTTACGCTTTTATCTTTTCTCTGGTGGGCTACCCTAAGAGTGCTGCAACCTGTTACTGAATATGCTCACAATAGAAAAGTAAGAAAATTTGCCTGGAGAGTTACTATTATTATTTGTATTCAATTAGTATTGGGTGGTTTAATGTCAGGCATGAAAGCAGGTTTAGCTGCTCCTCATTTTCCACACATGGGCGTAGCCGAAAACGGTTCATGGATTTGGTTTTCTGAAGTCTTATTCGAATCGAAACAGTGGAATTGGAACAATCTTTTTAACTATAACACGAATAGTTTTGCCCCAGCTCTGGTACAGGTTTTACACCGAGGTACTGCCTATCTA
>JBILRK010000170.1:0-5418 GCA_044372705.1 Saprospira sp.
ATCGGAAATTGTAGCGGTAGCTATAGACGAAAATGGCGGAAATTTCCTGGGTGCTTTTGTAGATGGTGCGCACTATATTTTTTCTAAAGCAGACGAACTGAATTTGCCCTGCGCTATCAATTCAAGTGTGGGTACTTATTATGGTTCTCACGATGGCAGAGATCTTTACAGTGCACTGCTCGATTCTATTTTGAGTGAAAAACCCGGCAGAACACTTGTACAGGCAGCTGGCAATGCCCGACAGTTCAAAATACATTGGCAAGCACAAAATAATACTTCTACAGACAGCTCGAGAGTTTGGTTTCAGCCAGTGGCTCCTATTGCAAAAACATTGAGTTACTTATATGCCGATACTGCCGATTTTAATAACATGAATTTTTCATTTGAATGGATTGACCGAAACGATTTCAGTGAAAAAGGCAGAACAGGCACTTATAATATCAGCGACTTCAATCTCAGTGGGCAGCCGGGAATGATTCGCGACACACTATTTTACATAAATGGTCAAATGGTGTTGCTGACTATGTATGCCGAACAATTTGCCGGGGTATATGAACTCTATTTTGAGATTTCCAATAGTCAGAACACCACAGATTATTGGCAATTAACGCTAAGTGGGGCTGGCAAAGCCGATGTTTGGAGTAATCAACAGCTCATGGGACTATCTACAATGCAAATGAATGGAAGTAGAGCCTTTTACAAAAACCCTGATAGTATTCAAACAATTGTAGGATATTGGACCTGCTCAGAGAATGTAATTACAGTCGCTTCTTACCAGAATATGGCCTGGCTGGAAAATTATCATGGCGATACAGTTGCACTTTTCACTCAGGGCGCTCTCCCACCCTGCATTTCACATTTTTCCAGCCTGGGTCCTACAAGGGATAACAGGCAAAAGCCCGATCTAACTGCTCCGGGTGGTCAGGTAATGTCTGCGGCAACAATTATTGCCCTAACTAATTACAGAAACAGTAGTTTTCCCTATATTGACAAAGATGGATGGCATATTGCCGCAAGAGGCACATCTATGGCAGCTCCTATGGTTGCAGGCGCGGCAGCACTCTATCTTCAATGCAGGCCTAATGCTTCAACAATTGACATCAAAACTGCTCTTACCAATGCCGCACGCCTGGACAGCTGCGTTTTTCGTCCAAGTCAGCAACTTCCTAATATTCATTGGGGCTATGGAAAACTCGATGTATATAACCTCATTTCAGGCTGTATGATTTATGGCTGTACAGACAGCAATGCCGTAAATTACAATCCCACAGCACATATCGATGACGGCTCCTGTTTGATCATTTCAAACACTGAAATAGAAAATTTATCAGATGATTGGAATGTATTTCCAAATCCATTTGGGGATAAAATCAATATCATGCTCTCCGGTGAAGCATTTCAGAAAATAATTGTTTCTGATATAAATGGCAGAAAGCTGTTTGAAAAATTTGCCGATGGTGTAACAAATCTTGAGATTTCAGTTGATTTGCCTGCCGGCACTTATGTGATACAATTGCATACAAAAAACCGAGTACAATCGAAATTACTCGTAAAAATTTAGGAAAATACTCTTAAAACAAAGAAGGAAAAAGTGAAATAAAACTTCACTTCTTCCCTCTAATTTCTTCAGTAAGGTAAGTATTCTAACTTCCTAGCTCAAATTTATAAATTTGTTAATATTCCCCGTAAACTTCTTTCACATAAACCCCTTCCATAAAGGCAAATGGGTCGAGTTGAGACTGGAAAACCGGACCACTGTATCCACCCTCCAGCAACATACGGGCACACTCACACAAAGGTGCTGCTGTGGTAGTTTGAATGGCTCTAAGTGTTTGATTGCCAATTTCCTGATTACCGATAAAATATGTTTTTTCAATAGCGCGCAGGGTGCCTTTGCTGTCTTTTCCGATAACATTGACATGAATAACCACTAAATCGTCTTCGAGGTGTGGTATGTTATTCATCATTTCTTCCTGTAAGATATTGATTTGATCTTCAGTGTTTTTATCAGCGTTCGCCGCAAGAATACCTTTTACCCAATCGTAATGGCCTGGATAGCGGATAGTTTTATAATCGAGATTTTTAGCCACTCCGGCAAAGGCATCCGGAAGGTCAGCCGCACCACCCGAAGTAAGATCCACTTCAAATGTTGCTCCATCAATAATAATTCTCTCTTGAGCTGAAAGTGCAGGCACAGTTGTTTTTTTAAAGTCTCTGATGGCAATAGCATCTTTCACATACTCTGTAGCAACACCAATCGGGCTCCATGTAAAACCGTAAAAATGAGGCGCAGAAGCATTTTGAGTGAGTGCCCCTACTTTCATACCGATATACTCTACATTTTTAACTTCATAGGTTTCGGAAAATTCCATGTAAAGAGCATTGGCAACGATATTGACAAAACCTGGAGCAAGACCGGTTTGAAGTACAAATCCTGTAGATGCACCTGTAGCTATATCAATCACCTGATTGGTTTCATTTACATATTCAGTAAGATTTGCATAGTGCATGCCATATTCTTTGGCAAATGCTGCCATGCGAGGAGCTTGAGAACCTGGAAGACAATCGAGTAAGATTTCACACTCGTCGAAAACTCGGCGCATGTCATCATTTATTCCTTCTTTTACCATTGTAAATGCATGAATTGCACAAGGCTTTGTTACCCCGTCCAATGCCCATTCAGCAGCTTCTTCGGCCGTTTCTGCATAAATATCCCCCAAATATACATCGGGCGCTACTTCACTCAATTCAGCAAGAATTAAAGCTACAGCACGACCAATACCCCCTGCGCCTACTATGGCAATTTTGTGATGTCGTTTCATAATAAAATAAGTTGTCAGAATTAAAGACTTGTGTTGAAAACGATTAGAATAATTCCTTTGAATCGTTTATAAATTCGCTGCAAAGTAAATAAATGTGACTGATAAACTCCTTAAATAATAGATAAATTTATGGTACAAGTTTTCAAAGCATCTCATTACACAAGAATTTCACAAAGTAAAATATTAAATATGTCTTAAAAAAATTTCAAAAGCTGAAAATCTAATTAAATGTATTTACCTTTGATGTATAAACATAGAATATAGATTGCGCAATAAACAATCATTATACAGATCTTTCATTCTTTCATTCTTTAAATCTTAACAAAATGACTTACACAGAAAAAACAGCAGAATTGTACAGCATGATCAACAGTGGACAACTGTTAGAAGCTTTCGAAAAATTTTACGCTGAAGACGTAATCATGCAAGAGATGGGCGAAGCCCCAAGAAATGGCAAATCGGTAAACCGCGAATTTGAAGTTAATTTTCTCAACAGCATTGAATCTGTACATGGTGCAGGCGTTGACAACATTACATCAGATGAAAACAAAGGGGTCGTCATGGTCGAAAATTGGATGGACCTGACATTCAAAGGAGGACATCGAGTGAAAATGGAACAGGTTTGCGTTCAGGAATGGAACGGAGATCAAATTGTCAAAGAAAGGTTTTATCACAGATAAATTTTCTAAACGAAATTCATAACTTTGTTTTCATAGTTAAAATGACTGCCTTCTGGGCAGTCATTTTTTTTACATAAAAGATGGCATAAGACTAAGAACTCATGGCATTTAATGAAAAATGTTTATAATTTATTTTATTTCTAAAGATAGATTGCTATATTTGCACCCGCTTCAAAACTAAGCGAATTTTTAATTTTTATTATTTAACCAATTCTTATCATTTCGTAATGAAACAATACGAGTGTACTTTCATCATCGAACCCGTTCTGTCAGGTGATGAAATCAAACAGACAGCCGCTATGTACACAGATCACTTGACAAACAACAAGTGTTCCATCGTGCATATCGAAGATTGGGGCATACGCCAACTGGCTTACCCAATAAACAACCGCACTTCTGGTGCCTATTTCACTGTTGAGTTTACAACCGAAAACGGTGGCATTATTTCTGAGCTTGAGCTTGCTTTCCGTCGCGACGAGCGCGTGCTACGTTACCTGACTATCTCATTGGACAAACATGGGGTAAAATACAATCAGGATAAACGTGCTGGTCTTATCGGAAAGAAAAAAGAAAAATCAGCCAAACAGAATGAAGAAGCTCCAACAGCACAATAATCGCTTCATTTCTATTTAATCTAATTTTATTCACATTAAAAATATAAACTTGTCATGGCAAGTAGAGAAGATATAAAATTCCTCAGCAATCCGAAAATCGGCCAAAAACGCAAAAAATATTGTCGTTTCCGTCGCTACGGTATCAAATACATCGACTACAAAGATGTTGATTTCTTAATGAACTTCATCAATGAGCAGGGCAAACTGCTTCCACGTCGTATTACTGGTAATTCAATGAAATATCAGCGTAAAGTTGCACAGGCTGTTAAACGCGCACGTTTTATCAGTTTGTTGCCTTACGTAGCCGACCTTATGAAATAATCCTTTTTCTAAAGACTTTCAAAAAATTTATATATGGAAATCATATTAATGAAAGACGTAGAAAATCTCGGCTACGCAAACACCGTTGTAAAGGTAAAGCCGGGCTACGCACGTAACTTCCTGATTCCTCAGGGAATGGCTCTTGTTGCCAACAAAAAGAACAAAGATGCCCTCATGGTTCAAATTAAGGCCCAGGAAGAGCGTATTCGTCAAATGATGGCTGAAAACACTGCGCTAACTGAAAAATTGGAAGGCACTGTTATTAAACTTGCTGCCAAAGCAGGAACAAGCGGTAAAATCTTTGGTTCAATTTCTTACGTTCACATTGCCAATGTTCTAAAAGAGCAATATGGTCTTGAACTTGACAAGAAAAAAATCAGAATGCCAGAAGACATTAAAATGTTGGGTAAATACACTTGTGAAGTAGTACTTATGAAAGAAGTACGTCCCGCAAAAGTAACCTTCGAGGTTTATAACGACGACACGCACAATGCTGCCGGTGAAGAGTTAAATGCTACCGAAGCCTAATAATCAAAATATTATTCAGAATAAAGCCCGCCCTAAAGCAGGCTTTATTTTTTTTGGGCAAGTTCTACTATTGATAGATAGAGTTGGGTCCAGCCCTTCCAGTTATCTTTTTCACAAAGTGAATTATTATGCCAAATTGTAATCAGTTCCCCTCCCACTTTTTTACAGTGAGCAATTATTCTTTTTGAGCTTTCTAGCGCTTCCTCTTTATCCATTTTCTGATAAACATTTAGGGTCACATCCATAATCATAAATGGATGAATGCGTAGCAATGTCTCTTCTTCCTCCGACAAATTGTACCAATTGTATGACCTGGCAATAGAGGCCCTGAATCCGGGAACTTCTGCATAGCCCATACTGTAATCCTCACTTATTTTTGCCGCTATTAGTTTACTATAGGTGTCGGGAAATTTTATTTTTAAAAAATGCTGTCGACTTTTAGATATTTTATTT
>JBILRK010000171.1:0-5411 GCA_044372705.1 Saprospira sp.
CTACGATAAAGTACTGAACGCACGTGCACTTGAAATTGCAAAATCTAAAAATATTCCTGCTCATAGCGGCGTGTATCTTGCCCTGCAGGGACCTAATCTTGAAACTCCGGCCGAATATCGCTTTGCTCATATCATAGGTGCCGACGTGATTGGAATGTCGACTGTACCCGAGGTTTTGGTTGCCAAACATATGGATTTGCCACTTTTTGTTGCCGTTGTGGTATCAAATAAATGTTTCCCGATTGAAGAAATCAAGGAAACAACCCTCGAAGATGTATTGAGAGTGGTTTCCGAATCGGAAGAAAAACTTGCTGTACTCATCAAGGCAATTTTTAATGAATTAAAATAAAATCAAACAAAATATACTTTTAGCATGAACAATCTGTTGACCAAACTGGCAGCCATTAAAGATAAATACGAATATATAGAGGAACAATTGTCCGATCCATCTATAACAGGGAATATGGACAAGTTTATGAAAATCAATAAGGAGTATAAAAATCTTGAGCCAATTGCCAAGGCTCATGACCAATATCGTCAACTTGTTGAAGGAATAGCAGAATGCCGCGAAATACTCGAGAGTTCCGACGACCCCGACCTGCGTGAGATGGCCAAGGAAGAACTGGGTGTTTTACTCGACAAACAGGAGCCAATGGAAGAAGACATCAAACAGTTGCTCATTCCCAAAGACCCCGAGGATGAAAAGGATGTCATTGTAGAAATTCGCTCTGGTACCGGTGGCGATGAGGCTGCTATTTTTGCAGGTGATCTATACCGCATGTATGAGCGTTTTATTGATAAGATGGGATGGAAAAAGGAAATTATTACCCTGAATGAGAGTGAGGCAGGAGGCTATAGCAAAATATTTTTACAGGTGACTGGCGATGGTGTTTATGGCAAACTCAAGTACGAATCGGGAACTCACAGGGTACAGCGCATCCCCAAAACGGAATCGCAGGGTCGTGTTCATACCTCGGCAGCTACAGTTGCCATTATGCCAATCCTTGAACAGGAAGATGTGCATATCAACCCAGCAGATCTGGAATGGGATACTTTCCGTGCCTCTGGTGCGGGTGGGCAGCACGTTAACAAGACCGAATCGGCAGTACGTGTCACCCACAGACCATCGGGTGTGATTGTCGAATGTCAGGAGGGCCGCTCACAGCACAAAAACAGAGAAATTGCCATGCAAAAACTCTTTGCCCGATTGTATGAACTTCAACAGGAACAGCATACATCGCAAATGACCGATTTAAGGCGCAGCCTTGTCGTGTCGGGCGACCGCTCTGCTAAAATCAGAACCTATAACTATCCTCAAAATCGTGTGACCGATCATCGTATCAATTTCACGAAATATAATTTGACCGAAGTAATGGAAGGCGAGCTAGATGAGTTCATCCAGGCAATTCAGACGACTTACAATGCAGAGAAATTGAAAGAGTCAGAGGAGGCTTAAGACCAATCTTTGAATCGAAACTAAGCATTGTTTTTTTAAAGAAATTTCAGCCGAAGCAACTAGCTAAGGGCTATCTCTCCTGTGGATTTTCGTAATGAAAATTGGCCATATCATCGAGTTTTACATAAAAATCTTCACCAAAGCGTCTGATTAAGGCATCCTTTAAAAAGCGATAAACGGGTACTTTAAGTTCATCGCCCAGATTACAGGCTGCCGAGCAGATATCCCATTTTTCATAATTCAGCGCAATATAGTCGGGTAAATGTTGGAGCCTTATCGGGTAGAGATGGCAGGAAACAGGCTTACGCCAGTTGATTTTTCCTTCGAGATATGCTTTTTCAATGCCGCAGTAGGCTGTACCATCATTGCTATAATTGATGTAAACACAGGGCCCCGCTTCGCCGATGAGCGGAGTGGATAGTTCATCATCTTCGTCTCTGATGTATTTACCCTGCTTTTCAATTTCTCTGATACCCTCGGCCGTGATATAAGGTTTCACCTCGGGATAAATTGCTTTCAGAATATCAAGTTCATCCTCATTGAGTGGCGCGCCATACTCGCCCTCCCAACAGCATGCACCCTTGCAGGCATTGAGGTTACAGACAAAGTTTTTATCGAAAATATCTTCCGAAACCAGGTATTTATCGTCGAGGATGTACATAAATCTTGCTTGATATGATTAAAAGAGTCGCCTAAATTACGAAGTTTTATAAGACTTCAATCTTAATAACAAACTTTTCCATCAGATTGGCTTCAATCATCTTTGTTGCTTTTGAAAAATCTGTAATTGCAAAAAGGATATTTGCCTTTTTTATCTTAATCAGGAAATGCTAATTTAAATAGCAGAGGCTTTTAATATGTTCATTTATTAAGTTATTGAAATTTAAGGTTTTATTTGTGTAAAAACAATTTATAATTCGCCAAATCTAGTAAAATTCAGGAGATTTGGCGAGTTATAAGGATAAAAAAACTGCCGACATCCTCCTGGACATCGGCAGATTTTATCAGTATTTTTTTTGTCTTATACCCCGTTCGTCGATCACGGTAAACGTTTCTCGAAAAGATAAATTACTGCTGGATAAGATATTTTTCAAAAATTCACCGGGGTATTCAGGGCTGAATTCAAAAATTCTCAAATAGATTACGCCAGCAGGTGGTTTTTGCTCATATTTAAAAATCAATTCTCCGTAATCCTTGTCAAAAGTAACGATCAATCTGTCATCTGAAATTGCCAAATCTATGACTTCCTTGTCCGTAATCCCGGCATGATTATACCCAATATAGATAATATCAAACCCCTCATTTTCCAAGAACTTTACACTGGCAATTGGAAAATTTTCATTGGCCAATATATTTATCACGATCAAGCACTTTTTCTGTTGTCAAAGAGTAATCCATCTTTCATACAATCAGATACATAAGCAAAAACAGCTTTTAAAGCTTCTTTGCTGAGTTGCGGGTAATTTTCCAAAATTTGCTCTGTTGACCAACCGTTTGCTAAGCGCTGAATGATAAATTCGACAGAAAGTCTAGTTCCTATTATCACAGGTTTTCCCAACAGGATGTCCTTGTCGCTATGTATATATTTTTCCCAATTCATGTTTTAATTTTTTCGATTAACAAAGCACAAGTTATATTAGTTCCAAAACTGTTATTTGTATAAATTAGCTCGTTTTCAATTCGTCTGTAAGGCGAAACAAATCTTCAATTCGAAACCGATAGCTATCGGAGTATCGGATCTAATCAACAATCTCGATATCAAGAGGAATCCTGTAGTATTCAGTCAGTTTTACACTGCGCTGCTCATCTTTTTTCTCAATTACTGTTTTTTTGTGAACGATACGCAAAACGCCTTTACCCTTGGCAAAAACTTCCAGAAACTCAGGTCTGATTTCCAGCTGTGGCCCTCGGGTTATACCCACATGATTTATGGTATAACTTGCCCCGGAAGCATCTTCAAAAACAAGCGTCAGACCATCATCCTGCATCAGCGAATTACCCGACCAGCTAACTAAGCCCCCATTTTTCTTACTGATTTTAGGTGTTTCCAGTTTAAAATTCCGGTAAATTGGAAAAATTATCGAGTCTTTTACCTCAAAATCAGCAACAGGTTTGTAGGAGAAAACATATAAACTGTCGCAGCCACTTGGCCTTTTTATGTATCGGTGCATCCAACCCTCTTTGGGCAGGTTCTTGCCTTCGAGTTTGAAATCTGAAACATACACTCCACCTGGCATACTAAAAGTAGAGTCACTTTTGTTTATATATTTGGCTTCTAGCTGGAGCTCCTTTATCTGTTCGATATAACGAACATAATATTTAGCAATTTTTACAGGAGAATCATCCTTTTTAGCCTTGTCTGAGATTTGGGTTTTACAAGACAGAAGGGCAAAAGCCAAGAGAAATATGGCAGTATTTTTGAACATCAGAACAGTAATTTAGTTATTTATAGGGCAAAGATAGGACTTTGTATCATTTTTTGTGATAATGGGCTTAAACTGATATTATTTAAACAAAAATAATTAAATTTACGCCGCAAAGTTTCACAGTCTTTGCTTTCTTTTTTGTAAAATATCAAAATCAATATTATTATGACACACCGATTAGCTTTTTCCTTTGCTATCGTACTGTTTCTAGTAGGTTTTTCAAAGACCCTTTCTGCACATTACTATCCCAAAAATGGGGAATGTGTTTCTTGTCCCCTACCAAACTCTGATGACCCTGTACTATTTACAGTAAACGGCAAAGAAGTAAGAGTATCTGAATTCACTTACATCTATATGAAACACAATGGAGACAAGGCCGATTTTTCAGAGGCTTCCCTTCGTGATTATATGCAGCTTTACATCAATTTCAAATTGCAAGTTGCCAAAGCAGTGGATTTGGGTTTGGATAAAAATGCGGAAGTGCAACGCGAGCAAAATCAATACAAGCGCCAATTGTCAAGTACTTATCTTACCGACCGTGAAATCACTGAAAAATTGGTAAAAGAAGCCTTCGAATGGTCAAAAGAAGACAGACGCATCAGCCATATACTTTTTACTGTTCCAGAAACAGCTTCTGAAACCGAAACCCGCGAGGCCTATGAGAAGGCAAAACGTGTAAAAAATCAACTGACATCAGATAATTTCTCTGATTTAGCCATGCAATATTCAGAAGATAATTTTAGTAAAAACAATGGTGGCGATTTAGGATTTTTTACCACTTTGTCACTTCCTTACGAACTGGAAAAAGCAATGTACAATACAGCTAAAGGCCAGGTTTCTGACATCGTACGCAGCAAATTCGGTTTCCACATTATACGTGTGACTGATGTCCGTCCGGCTTATGGTCAGGTCCAATTGGCTCATATTCTTGTTAGAGGGAATGATGAAGCTGCAAAAAAGCAAATTGACTCATTGTACAATGTGCTTAAAACCACCGATGTTTTCGAGGAATTGGCCACAAAATTTTCGATGGACAATTCTACCAAATCGCGTGGTGGAATTATAGGTTGGATTGGTATCAATAAATTTCCTGCAGATTTCGAAAAAGCAGTGTTTGACCTATCCAAAGATGGAGCTATTTCTGCGCCTGTACAAACGAACGCTGGCTGGCATATTCTCAAGAGAATTAAAGCCATGAAAAATCCTACTTATCAGGAAGTAAAAGGTGAATTGACCAATAAAATCAAGCAGAACGAGCGTTTCAAAATTGTTCAGGATACGCTTACCGAACGCATCAAACGTGAAGCAGGCTATAGTTTAGATGCTACTGTTATGAAAGAGTTGACAAAAATTCTGGAAGCTGATGCCAACTTCCTGCAGGGTCGCTGGAATCCCGAGAATAATCTTTTGGGAGATGAGCGCGCTATTTTTACACTTGGCGATAGAAAAGGTACAGTAAAAGAGTTTGCACAATTGGCTCAACGCTCTCCAAATGAGCGTTTCTCTATGAATCCAAGAACCTTGGAAGG
>JBILRK010000172.1:0-5390 GCA_044372705.1 Saprospira sp.
TTTTTGTGTTTGGAGGGTGAAAGGGAAAAGATGAAAGAAGAAAGAATGAAAGGGAAAAGATGAAAGGATGAAAGATTGAAATCGTTTTTGTTCAGCGTCTAGCGTCTAATTGTCCGAAGTCCAAAATTGTCTTGATGCGCTTCGCTAAACTCCGTTTCATGATACTTGATACAAATTTCAGCCCTCTAATTTCTGCCTTCTAATTTCAACTTTCTTACTTAATATATGAACCCAATACAAATGGTGGACCTCAAGTCCCAATACCAAAGATATAAAAGCGAAATTGATTCAGCTATAGCCGAAGTGCTCGAAACAACGACTTATATTAACGGTCCTGCGGTGAAACTTTTTCAGGAAAAGCTGGAAAAGTATCTTTCTGTAAATCATGTCATACCCTGTGCAAACGGCACCGATGCGCTACAGATAGCCCTCATGGCCCTTGGATTAAAACCTGGTGATGAGGTGATTGTGCCAGCCTTTACCTATGTTGCTACAGCCGAAGTAGCTGCCTTGCTTGGACTTACTGTGGTAATGACCGACGTAGCGCCTGATACTTTCAATATTACAGCAGCGCATATTGAAGCAGCGATAACCGATAAAACCAAGGCTATTGTGCCAGTGCACCTCTTTGGACAATGTTGCGATATGGAGCCTATTTTGAATCTTGCCAATAAGCATAATCTCTTTGTGATCGAAGACAATGCACAAGCTATTGGAGCAGATTATACCTTCTCCGATGGACGGAAAGTAAAAAGCGGAGCTATAGGTAATGTGGGTTGCACTTCCTTTTATCCTTCGAAAAATTTAGGTGCCTATGGCGATGGCGGTGCTATGTACTGCAACGATGAACAGCTAGCTACCGATCTGCGCATGATTGCCAATCACGGCCAAAAAAGACGCTATTATCACGATGCTTTAGGGGTTAATTCCCGCCTCGATTCCATTCAGGCAGCCCTGCTTGAAGTAAAATTAAGACATCTCGATGAATTTTCAACTGCGCGTCAGCATGCAGCAGCCTATTATGACCGACATTTATCCGCTTTGCCCGGACTGAAAATTCCAGCAAGGCAGCACAACTCAACCCATGTTTTTCATCAGTACACCTTACAGGTTCCTGCCGAAAAACGAGATGACCTTCAGGAATATCTGAAAGAAAAAGGCATTCCCTCTATGATTTATTATCCGCTTCCGCTCAATGAACAGGATGCTTTCAGGACTTGCTCTCGCCTTGCATCTGCGCTGCCAGTTACAGAACAGCTCTGTAAAACTGTCATCTCCTTGCCTATGCATTCTGAGTTGGATGAGGAGCAGTTGAAATATATTTGTGATGTAGTGAAGGAATTTTTTGGGTAGTCAATTATCAAAACTTGCAAATTTTGCAAGTTTTGATAATTGGAGAAGAGTTTTATATCTTTTTTTAAACAAGATATCTGTTTTAGAACTCAAGCTATCCCAGCAACCATCTAAAAACATTCCTATGTAAAATACCGCTCCGGTTGATTGGGAAAGAGTCGGTCGTTAAGACAAACTTCGTGTAATTATCTCTTATTTTTTCAAGTGCGGTGAATTCTCTTTCAATGGTTTTTTCATCTGAAAGTTGCCAAGCTACTTGATAGTATTCAATGACACCTGAAGCAGTTTTACATACAAAATCAACCTCTGAATCCCTGGCTGTACCAGTCCAGATTTTATTGGATCTTCTTAAAAGTTCTAAATAAACTACGTTTTCTAAAATATGACCACGGTCTCTGCTGTGATCTTTTCCAAGCAGAATATTTAAAAACCCGGGTTCTGAAATATAGTATTTTTCCTGAGTGGCTAGCTGTTTTCTCCCCTTTAAGTCGAAACGGTTTACTTTGTAAAAGACAAAAGCTTCAATGAGATATTCCAGATATTTTTCAACAGTTGAATGATGAATTGTCTGTCCATCATGTTTAAGCGTTTTTGCAATATTTGACGGTGACAGAGCACTACCAACACTTGAGGCTATAAATTTTACAATATTTCCAAAGGCTCTTTTGTCTTTTATGTCATGCCTTTGAGTGATATCCTTTTCCACTATAGTGGTGTAAATTGCCTCCATATATTCATAGAGAGCATCAAATCCCTGGTTTCTTAAATCTGGGCCTTTGGGCAATGAAGTTTCGTTGAAATAATCAAAAAACAGTGCCTCGTAATTGAGGTATTCATTTGTAAAATCTATTTCCCTTGCAGTAAGGTAATCTTTAAATGAAAAAGGTAAAATGGAAATCTCTACATAACGGCCACTTAATAGTGTCGCCAGCTCACTCGATAATAGAAAAGCATTTGATCCTGTGACATAAACATCGGTACCCTCGCTAGCATAGAGCCCATCTACGAGTTTTTCAAAATTGAAAATATTTTGAACCTCATCGAGTATGATATAATTCTGACAATTAGGCAAAAGTTTATTTTTAATTTGAAAATAAAGGTCACTCCAAGTCAGGTTCAAATAATTTTCGGGCAACTCAAAATTATAATGTATGATTTGTTCGGGTTGGATACCCATTTTTAATAATTCTTCTTTGTATAGCTGTAGAAGGGTGCTTTTACCAGAGCGCCTTAATCCGCTTACAACTTTTATAAGGTCTTTATCTTTGTAAGATAATAGCTTATTTATATATTCTTTTCTTGGCAGTACTGTTTTCATTACACAAATATAACAATCTAATTATCAAAACTTGCAAATTTTGCAAGTTTTGATAATTGGATAAAAACTAAAAAGGCTTTATCCAAAAAAGTACCAACCTTATCTTTATTGAAGCGTGTAATTAGCAATGCTTAACCTGTTGTCTACCTGTTGTTTAACAGAATCGGAATTGTAAAATCTGCATTTTGCCTGAATTTTCATGTAGAGGATTTTTTGTTTTTGATTCCCTGACCTCTTAGCGCCCTGTAAATAGCATAAGCAATCAGAAATAAACCGCCTAGTGCAAAAATTGCGGCACTGATCAACACGACATATGACAAAGCAACTTGTCCGCTACAACTCAAAGAGCAGGAAATGATAGCCAGGAAATAAGCAATAGCCAATGCGAGCAAGGCTAATAGAAAAAATAAAAAAAAGCTGCAATTGGGCTTAAATTGTCATATGTGCCTAACAATCTACGAAGCTGCTTTTGCCTTTTGCCAAGATGTTTTTTTATAGATTTTTGGATTTTTTTCTCAGTTTTTGCAATAGGTTTAATGGGACCTACTGAAGCGGTACTAAGTACAGTTACATTAGAATCGGTCACGCTTAGAAAGGAAAGTGACTGATTGCCTAAATGAAGCCAAAGTACACTTAAGCAGAAATAAATAATGGTTCTTTTGATACGAGCCTTACCTTTTTTGTAACTATGGCAAGCATAAGCAGTAAGCAAAACTGCTGCCGACCACATAAAAATCGCCCCCCAAAAATTGATTTTGGGTAAGTAAAGTCCAAATTCAAAAAAAAGAACAGCACTAAAAAGACTCAAAATAATAATGAGCAATCTAGCTGTTTGTGGGTTGGCAGCTGCCCATTTGGGAATTGAAATAAGAGGGGACATAATTTGGGGAGGGGAAAACGTTTAAATTATTTCTTCATCTTCAAATTCTTGTGCTTCGCCTATAAATCTGCCAAGAAGCTTTCCTGTAGATTGTCTCATTTCAGAAAACCTTATCATGACTTCGGAAATAAATGCCTTATCAATCAGGTTTTTAATATCATTAAGACCTTTGATTTTGTCAGATTCCCGAAATTTAAAAGCCTGTTCGTACAAACCGTCTTCAAATTTGACCATAAAACGCAAACCCTGATGAAAAACCGTCACCTTACAGGCTTCGTTTTCGATATATCCTACAATTCTCATATTATTAAAATAATTTTGACTGCTAAGTTAATCAGTTTTTTAATCCTAAACTATCATTTTGACTATTATATGGATTCAGATAGGACAAAAAAAGCTGTTTCAAATTTTTGAAACAGCGCTTGATATTGTTATCTAATAATGATTACGCTTCGCCTTGGGCGATTCCTTGGCCTTCTATGTAGTCGGGGAGCTACTGGAGCAGCATTTGGTCTTTTTTTTCTAAAAAGCCTGAAAATCAACCAAGCAATGCCTATGATCAAAAAAATAGAAATGACAGTGATGAGTGCAATTAGGCCGGCAGGAATAGCAGAATTGTCTGCTTTTGAAAATCCAACAGAGGCCTCACTATTTTCAATCATGAGGATTGAGACTAAGGGTGTAAAAAATATTCTTTTCATAAGGCTATAATTTTATAATGAATACTTCTTCGACTTTTTCAGAATAATTAGGTTTAATTGCTTTGTTTCATTTTTTTTCAAACCTATAAATAATCGGTCAATCGGGAATATTTAAGCAATAATGCTAATTTTGCATCGCCTATCAGAAATCATGTACATAAGCGAACTTTACAAAAAAAGCTATTCCGGAGTTGACCGCGAAATTTGGATGCTGGCGCTCGTTTCCTTTGTGAATAGGGTGGGGTCGATGGTACTTCCTTTTTTGACAATCTATCTCAGTTCAGTAAAAAATTTTAGTCTAAGCCTCACCGGCTTAGTCATGATGGGCTATGGCATTGGATCCTTTTTTGGGAATTGGGCAGGAGGAATAATGAGTGACCGGATCGGCCCATTCAGGCTTCAGCTCTTTAGCCTTATCAGTAGCGGCTTTGCCCTCTATGTCCTTCTTTGGCTCGATAGTCCGCTTTCTATCGCTATTGGCCTGTTTTGTTGTAGCTTTCTGGCCGATTCTTTTCGCCCGGCGAATATGGCTTCGGTGGCGGCCTTGTCCTCTGAACAAAGTAGAGTAAAAGCAGTAGGCGTTACTAGGCTTGCCTTTAATTTAGGATTTTCGGCAGGACCGGCATTAGGCGGACTTATTGCAGTGAGCCTTGGTTATAACTGGCTATTTATCATCGATGGCAGCACTTGTATTGTTGCCGGCCTTATCTTTTTTTTATTCTTCAAAAAACAGATTTTATCTGAACGCCAACTGCTAAAAGCCAATAAAGATGAAGCGGAAAAGCCACATATGAGGCATTTGTTCAGGGATAAGCCCTTCTTGCTTTTCATGTTTTTAATGTTTATTTATGGGATTATCTTCATGCAGTTTTTCAGCTCAGTACCTGTTTTTTTAAAAAATAAAATGTTGTATTCCGAAGATTATATCGGTATACTAATGGGACTAAATGGGTTTTTGATTGTTTTAATAGAACTCCCAATTTTACATTTATTGGAAAATAAAGTAAAAATGCCACTTATGGCAGTTGGAACGCTCATGGTAGGTGTAGCTTTTTTACTGCTTTTGCCGGCAAAATTTATATTATTGCCAATTTTGGCTACCCTCATTTTTACAATAGGCGAAGTGTTTAGTTTTCCT
>JBILRK010000173.1:0-5360 GCA_044372705.1 Saprospira sp.
CTCACAGTGGTGAACATTGCTACAACAGCCGTATCCTGCCGTGGTGGCTCTAACGGAACAGCATCTGCCTTTATTCAGGGTGGCAGTTCTCCATATACCTTTACATGGAGCAATGGTGGCTCGGGACAAAGTATCTCTAACCTTGCTGCAGGAACTTATTTCCTCACGGTAACAGATGGCAACGGATGTCGCGCCTTTAGCCAAGGCATTGTCACGCAGCCTGCTTCAAACCTTGTCGGATTTATCAATACAACTCCAGCACTCTGTAACGGCGCCTCCAACGGTGAAATGACTGTCATTATCAGTGGCGGTACAGTTCCTGCCTCGGGCGATTATACTTATGTTTGGTCAAACGGTGCTTCTAGCGCAGTGGTATCGAATGTAGCCGCAGGCAACTACTCAGTAACTGTCACAGATGCCAATGGCTGTACAATAAGCCTTTCGGCAACGGTTGGTCAGGCAGGCAATCTAAACCTATCAGTTGTAGGCTCAACGCCTGCAACCTGCCCCGGAGCAAATAATGGTACTGCAACTGTTACAGCCAATGGCGGCACAGGTACCCTAAGCTTCCAGTGGAGCAATGGACAAAACACGCCAAATGCCACCGGACTTGCAGCGGGTGTGTACACAGTCACAGTAACCGATGCCAATGGTTGTTCACAAAATACTTCAGTAACAGTTACAGAAGGAGCAGCCATCAATCTTGTTACAGCAGTGACCGATGTAAGATGTTTTGGCGAAAGCAACGGAAGACTCGATGTCACAAGCTCGAATATTTCGCTTTATTTCTGGTCGACAGGTCAGGTGGGCAATCCGCTATCGAATCTGCCTGCAGGACAATACACACTCACAGTTGTGGATGTGCGCGGCTGTTCAACTACAGCAGTGTACAATGTAGCTCAGCCCGATGAGCTGCTCTCTGAAATAATAACTATCAATCCTGTGCTTTGTCACAATGGCTCAACGGCTAATCTCACAGCTACAGTTACAGGTGGTACCGCAGGCTATGGCTTCAATTGGAGCAATGGTATAACAGCACCGACCAACAGCAATATTCCTTCAGGAAACTATAGCGTAACCGTCACCGATGCAAACGGCTGTAGAAGCATCAGCAGCGTATCGCTTGCCAATCCGGCTCTACTCGAACTCAGTGTCAGTACCGTTGATGTGCGCTGTACGGGCGATGAAAACGGCAGTATCATTGTAAGCGGTAGCGGTGGCACAGCCAACCTCGGCGCTTATGAATACAGCCTCGATTCCATCAACTGGCAGACAGGCGACCTCTTCCCGGGTCTGGGCGTTGACAGCTTCCGCGTCTTTGTACGCGATGCCAATGGTTGCGTAACGGAAGAATCAGCTGTAATTGAAGCGGCAGAGCCATTCTTCATCACCTTCTTCAGTCCGCAGGATACTACGATTGAGTATGGCGACAGCATTACACTTGAAGTTGAACTGAATGAAACTTCAGGAGTCAATTTCAATTGGGCCGATGTGAATGCCAACAGCATTTTCGATACAATAAACTACACCGTAATTGTAAATCCTGCTAATCAGACAGTTTACCGCTTCAGTGCAGTAAGTCCGCTTGGTTGCGAGGTGGATACCTCAGTTATCATATCGGTAACAAAACCTCGCAGAGCTGCTGCTCCTGCAGGATTCACGCCAAATGGCGATGGCACCAATGACAACTTCTTCATACAAGGTGACGAAAAATTGGAAAAAGTAAAAGTCTTCCGTGTCTATGACCGCTGGGGCGAGTGCGTATTCTTTGCAGAAAACATTGCACCAAATGATCCGAATTTAGGATGGGATGGCACCTTTAAAGGCGAGAAGATGAATTCTGGTGTTTATGCTTGGTTTGCGGAAGTAGAGTATATCGATGGATTTAAGGAGATTATTAGAGGGGACCTAACTCTTTTAAGATAAAAGAGTAGCCAGGTACTAGGGACTAGTTATTTAGTAGCCAGTAGCCAGTTCTTTAGGGACGAGGTGCTAGAGTAGAGTAAAGAGGAAAGAAACCAAGTTCCATGTAACGAATTTTTTCAAAAGGCTTTAGCCTATGAAAAAACAATAGCGAGAGAAGGCGGTATTTTAATGCCGCATTGAAAGAGGAAAGATTTTTTAGTCCGGAGTACCAGGTACTAGGGACTAGATTTTTCTTTGCGAGCTTTGCGTGATGTAGATTGGTTTGGCTTTGCGCCTTTGCGTGAGACATCTATAAAAGAGGAAAGAGGAGCAAGTTTTTAGGTTATAGGAATTAGTAAATTGAGATTAGCGTTACATCTTTCAATGCATCGAATAGAATATAGATGAAAGAGGAACCGATCTCGTCCCAAGACGAGAGAGCTCCACGCAGTGAAAGGGTAAAAATTCTAATTTCTTCTCGTCCGAAAGAAGAGACTACCTTCTGATAATCTGATAATCTGCCACCTGCATTCTGAATCCAAAAGTTTATAAAATTATAGCCGGGTGCTTTCGTTTTCAAAGAATCATCCGGTTTTTTAGGGCGCCGAGGAAGGGCAAAAAAAATTCTTCCTCATACAACCTTTTGCAAATTACTTTCGTCTTGCCTTTGTTATTTTATTATGTATACCAAATCCAGGAAAGGAAATATGAAATCTTCCTTGTTTTTTATAGTTCTATTTTTAACTTTTTCAGCTTTTACTTATGGGCAATCTCTTGTCAGTGGAAAGTTGACAGACGCTCAAAATTCAGAGGCCTTGATTCAGGCGACGGTAATGATTGATGGGACCGAAAACGGTACTGTTACTGATGTCGAGGGAAATTACCAATTAAGCTTAAATGCCGGCAAATACACCTTGGTTTTCAATTATGTCGGGTATCAGCCCGAGAAAAGAACAATTGAAGTAGATGGGACAAATCCCCTACAACTCGATGTTGCCTTAAAAGGCGAATTGGTTAGTGAAGTAGTAATTATTACGGAGGGTAAATATGAGAAAAAACTCGAGGAGAGCTCAGTGTCTGTAGATGTTGTGACTGCTTCACAAATAAAAAACAACAATGTTCGTTCTTTGGATGATGTTGTTTCTAAAGTATCGGGTGTTCAAATAATTGATGGGCAGGTAAGCATTCGTGGTGGTGCTGGCTATGCCTACGGTGCTGGAAGCCGTGTTTCATTCCTGGTAGATGGCCAGCTGTTGTTATCAGCCGAACTGAGTGATGTAAAGTGGAATTTTGTACCTATCGAAAATGCTGAGCAGATTGAGGTAATCAAAGGCTCTGCCTCTGTATTGTACGGTTCGGGTGCATTAAATGGAGTTATTAACGTTAGAACCGCCTATCCAACTGCAAAACCATATACTAGTTTCACTACATATGCAGGGATTTATGAACAGCCAAGAGTTGACAGTATGCGTTGGTTCGACTCTAAAATCGAGCCAGCAGCACAACCCATGTTTTATGGTGTCTTTTTCTCGCACAGAGAAAAAATCAAGAAGAATTTTGATCTGGTTTTGGGTGGAAATTTTCACCTTGAAAATGGTTTTATTAAAATGATTGACGAGCGTAGATTCCGTTTTACCTTTAACACAAGATATATACAACCTGGCATGGATGGCCGACTGACCTATGGCCTGAATGGCACTTTGATGTACCATGAACAGGGCACTTTTTTCCTTGCAAGAGATATGCGTAATAATGCTTTCAGAAATCTATCAGATAACGGAAGGGATCGTTACACTTCTTACACAATTGACCCCTTCATTACTTATTATGACAAATTTAAAAATCGTCATGATCTAAGAGGAAGGTTTTTTCAGATATCAAAACAAGGAAATGTTCTTTCTATTGGAAACTACATGAGTGGTGAATACCAATTCCAGAGAAATTTTACATCAGGATGGATTTTGACTGCTGGTACCATGGTTCAACGCTTTGCAGCAAATAGTATTCTTTTTAATGATAACAGACAACCTGGCGAAAGAGCAAAATTCGGAGGTAATTCTTTTGCTGTATATTCGCAGGTGGAGAAAAAATTCTTTAACAGATTAGGGGTTGTATTTGGCGTAAGATGGGAAGGATTTTTAATTGATTCAGTATTCACCCCTATGTCTTACCCGCTTCCAAGATTGGGCTTGAATTATAGAATTAATAAATCGAATTTCCTGAGAGCTTCGTATGGATCGGGCTTCCGTTTCCCTTCATTAGCCGAACGTTTTATAAATGAAGAACTTGCACTAGAGAATTCTGCATTCAATACAATATATTTCTTTCCTAATCCTGACCTAAAACCAGAGATTGGTTGGTCGGCCGAACTTGCTTACAGAAAAACTTTCAGGACATCCAATTTCAAAATGTACGGAGATGTGGCCCTTTTCTGGATGGAATATCAGAATATGGTGGAATTTACCTTAGGATTTTATGATGAAGTTCCTGGTTTGCACCGATCGGGACTTGGTTTCAAATCAATCAATGTGAGTCAGGCAAGAATTGCAGGTTTAGAAATTTCAGGGCAAACAGAGGGTTATATTGGTAAAGTTCCTCTGAATATCTGGGGTGGTTATACCTTTAGTTATCCTGGTGACATTCAGTCTGATACGACTCAAAGTAACATTGGGACTTATCTGACAAATATGGTTGATGCCTTTGCAAATGGTATTAATATAGATAGTGTACCTGAATTAAATAGAATTTTGAGATACAGAAGTTTACACAATATTAGGTTTGACGTGCAGACAGAATTATTCAAATTTACATTGGGTGCATCTGCCAATTACAATAGTCATATAGCTAAGATTGATTATGTATTACCTTTGGTAATTGGTGGAATTAATAATTTTATTCGACAGCATAACAAAGGAAGTTTAATCTTTGACCTTCGATTGGGGTACCAGTTTAATAAAAAACAGAGTATTAATTTTATTGTCAATAACCTATTAAATACTGAATATGCTGTAAGACCTGCAAGAATGGGTGCGCCAAGGACTTGGAGTGTTAAGTATAACCATATTTTTTAGGCTTTTAAATAGAAAATAACATACAAAAAATCCCGATTAGGCTTAGGAGTTTAATCGGGATTACTTTTTTAATTTTTGACTTAAAAACTTTTTACATAAATAATCATTCCGAATGCTTCTTTATTTTCGAAAGTTGTATTTTTGTGCGGTTATTAAACAGAGGATTACCTCAAAAAGAAATTAACAATGGAAACTAAATACAAAATCATTTACACCCTCACTGATGAGGCACCTGCATTGGCAACTTACTCTTTATTGCCGATTATAAATACCTTTACAAAAGCAGCTTCTGTAGCTGTTGAAACAAGAGACATCTCACTTGCTGCACGTATTATTGCCAATTTTCCGGAAAATTTGAACGATGCACAACGAGTTCCTGATGCG
>JBILRK010000174.1:0-5346 GCA_044372705.1 Saprospira sp.
TTAAAATACCGACAAAGAGGTAAGTATCAGTATTAAATCGCCGTAAATATATTATACTTTCGCCACTTTTTTCAGCAAAGCTGTTAATTTGGGAAAATTCTAGTCTGATCTAATTGTTTTTTAGACTTTTCAAATGAATTTGTAAATGAGTATGTAAGCAGATGTATTTGGATGTTTAAGCCTTTGATTCTTATTAAATCCTAATAAACGATCGTAGCAAAACCTTTGATTTCCTCAATTTCACCTCTTGGCCCTTTAAAACGCACAACAACAACATAAACTCCAGCCTGACAATATTCGCCAGTATTGAACTTTCTACCATTCCATGCTTCGTATGGGCTGTTGTTTTCATAGATTCTTTCACCCCAACGGTTGTAAATACTCATGTTGAAATTTTGAATATACTGGAAGTAACCGGCCCCCATATATTCGTCATTTTTTCCGTCGTTGTTTGGTGTAAATGCATTTGGCAGAAAATAACTGAATTTCGGAATAATATCGAGCACTGCCTGTGCGGTATCTGTACAGCCGTTTTGGTGAAAAACGACCTGTGTAACAGTTATTTGTCCTGTATCTCTAAATACATGTCTTGGATTTCTCTGTGTGGTAGCGTTCCCGTCACCAAAATTCCATATCCAAAGTCCGGCCCGCTGGGATGAATCGCTGAACTGTACAGTTGAATTATATATATTCAGATCCGTACCATTTGGGCTAAAAGAGAAACCTGCTATTGGAACTTCCAAAGCAGTATGGGTACTGCTGAAAGTATCGATACATCCAATGGGAGAGCGAACTACAACCTGAACAGTATAAATTCCCGGATTTTCATAAATAATCTGTGGAGCTGCTTCAGTACTAGTTCTGCCGTCGCCGAATGTCCAGTTTGTTGTATAACCATTACCCGGATAAGGATTAGGGTCGGCTGCGGGTAAAATAAGCGGTACACAAGCCCGGCTATTAACCAAACCGATAGGAAAAACTGGCTGAGGTCTCCAATAAATACTTGCTGTAGTATCGTCTTCACAGCCATTATCATCTACTATGGAAAGCGTAATAGTATAATTCCCTGTATCGGGCCAATTATAACTGTGAAATGCTAGGGGAGCAGTACTGCTGTCGCCGTCGCCAAAGTTCCATAATGTTCCTGTAAGTGTTCCCAATGCCGATGGAATAGATAGATTTCTGAAACGTACAGGATCGAGTGCGCAGGCATCATAACTTGCATCGAATACAGCTCTGGGAATACCATTTGCAACAATAGTATCTCTGAAAGTTTCGGTACAACCCGAGGCAGTAACAACAGTTAAAGTTGGATAAAAAATACCTTCACTGTTATAAATGTAACTTGTGTCAAAAACAGTAGATGTATCTCCATTTCCAAAATTCCAAAAGAAGCTATAACCGGGAAAATTATTCAGTTGGTTATTATTGAAATTGATACTGACAGGAATACAGGCCTCAGTATTATGAGATTGTACCGGGAAAACCGGCGCAGGGAAATAGGGAATATTTCTGCTGATGGTATCGCGACAGCCATTTATGTCAACTATGTCTAAATTTACAGTATAATTTTGTCTTGGAGTAAAAGCAATCAATGAATCAACAATAGAATAACCCAAACTTGCTGTGCCAATATCAAAATCCCAGTTCCACTGTACAAGTGAATCTCCTGCCAGATTTTCTAGCGACCTGTCATAAATATGAACTCCAGTAAAGTTGCAGGAATCATAACTGAAATCAAAATTAGCAGTAGGGTTTTGATGAACCACAATGGTATCGAAAAAATCTCCCGTACAGCCTGTCGGCGATAAAATAAATAATTGAACCCTGAAAGTGCCAAATTGCTGATAGGTATAAGTTGGACTCGCTGCAGTTGAACTGCCGCCATCTCCAAAATTCCAAGTAGTTGTATAGCCGTTGAGCGGATAGGAGTTGTTGGTAAAATTTACAGTTAGTGGCTCACAGCCCACACTATCACTTACATCAACTGCAACAATTGGTGCAGGGAACCATGCTACATTCTGAGTGACTGTATCGGTACAGCCATTGGCATCGATTACAATTAAGGAAACATTGAAATTTCCTGAATTGGTGTAGAGATGCGAAGTATCCTGAGCATTTATAACTGTACCATCGCCAAAATTCCATTGCCAACTTGTAAGCGCTGTACCGGCGGCATTAGGAGTAGATGTTTCATTAAAACTTACCGCACCAATTACACAGGGATCGAAACCAAAACTGAAATTAGCATTTGGAAGCTGAAAAACTTCGATGGTATCGCGGAATGTATCAGTGCAACCCAGAGGTGAGGTAATTACTAATGAAACAAAATAGACGCCTGGACTAGTATAAATATGTGTTGGACTGGCTAGCGTAGAACCATTGCCATCTCCAAAATCCCAGATTGTGCTATAACCGTTGATGGGGTAGGACTGATTATCAAAAAATACCGAGAAAGGAGAGCAGCCCTGAGGCGCAGTTATACTCACATCAATCACAGGTTTGGGATACCAGTAGATACTGTCGGCAACAGTGTTAGTGCAACCGTTTGCATCTGTAATAGTAAGATTTACAGGATAGGTTCCTGCAAATTGGTATAAATGAGATGGGTTTTGTAAATTGGAAGTTGTGCCGTCTTCAAAATCCCAAAACCAGCTAACTATGGGAGTTCCTAAAGCATTTGGAGTTGAAATATCAATGAAATCTACCGCTTCATACACACAACTGTCGTATGTATAGGTGAAATCTGCAGTTGGGCTTTCAAAAACCCGAATAAGATTGACGCTGTCAAGTCGACTGACACAACCCCATGGAGATACATGCTGCAGACTGACGGTATAAGTTCCAGGATTTGGGTAAGTATGTGTTACATTAGGACTTTGAGTTGAAATATTTCCATCGCCAAATGTCCAAAGTGTAGTATAAAGTACGGTAAATGGAAAAGAATTATGCGTAAAGGAAACCGTGTGTGGTTCACAACCATCAGGATCATCTGCAGAGAAAATCGGCCTGGCAGGCGGATACCAGTCTACAGGCAGAGTGAAGCTGTGTACGCAGTCATTTGTGTCAGTCATAGTAAGACTCACAGTGTACGAGCCTGCATTAGGATAAAGATGCGTTGGATTCTGCAAATTTGAAGTAGTTCCATCGCCAAAATCCCAGAGCCATTCTACAATTGGAGCCGAGGGGTCGGTTGTTGTTAAATCAGTGAACTGAATAGGAGGCAGTGCAGGATTACAGGAATCTATTGTAACAGAAAATAGCGGAACAGCTGGTGGGTAAACATTCAGAGTTATATCAGCTGTATCGGTACAGCCAGCTTGTCCAGGATTTACTACCAAAAAACCGCTGTATGTTCCAGGTCCTGGAAATACAATTGTAGGGTTGGTGTTATTTGATGTAGCAAAACTGCCATTATTTAGGTCAAAGGTCCATTCATATGCTGTGATAAGCGTCTGTGGTTGTGCCGTACTCTGGTTAATAAAGGTGATAACATTATTGTTACAGGTATTGACAATATAAGCCTGCCCGCTTGCATCTACAGAGTCCGATTGAATAGCTGCATCGATAGTTGAAAAACAGTTAACCACGTTGAACTGAAAGTCACGCATGGTAGTACTAAGCAATACACCGTTTGAATTAAATTCCCGCACGCAAACACCAACTACGTATTGACCTGTTTGAGTAGGAGTTCCGGTCAGTAAACCAGAATTAGGATCGATATTGATAGCAGGATTTGATGGCATAGGAAATGCCGAATTGAAACCGGGCGAAAAAGGGATTGGCGTATAAGGTGGGGCAGAAGGCGGGTTTGGAGCAGGTACTGCCTGAGATCCACCATTAACCGGATCGCAAAGTGAGTAAATAAGTGTATTCCCGTTAGCATCAGTTGCCGCATGATTAAAATTGATTGGCTGATTACGACAGATTACAATGGGTGGATAGTTAATGAAAACCGGACTACTATTGCATGCTTGCTGAGCAGCCCCTGTAAGGGTTATAGAGTATGTTGCTCCTACAGCTCCAGGGTTTATTAGGTTATTAATAGTTTGATTTCGGCAACATCGCTGATAGGCAAATGTATAACCGGAGGCATCAAAAGGAAGCGTCACAACGGTTGTATAAACTGCTTCTTCCACAGCTACGCTACCAGGTGCCACAGAAAGACAGGGATTACTCAGGTCAATTGGGGCATTGGTAATTACCGGATTGTTAAGTTGAAGCGTTTGAAAAACTGTACTTGAGCCAGCAGTGTAAATACCAACAATAGCGGGGTTGTCAAAAGGTGCTTGACCATTAATTGCATCGCGATAAACTCTTAAAGTTATGCGTATGGTTATTGTATTATTTATTGCATTGAATCCTTGACATTCATAACTCAAAACACCTCCTACAATATGAGTTGCTGCCGCATCATATACAGAAAGGAAAATAAAACACAATATGATGTAGAAATATTTCATCAGGCTATAAATCAATAATTTTATTTGGATTCAGTATTCCGTTCGGATCAAATACTTTTTTAATAGAACGTATTAAATCCAATTCTGTTTTTGTAAAAACAATGTCAAGATAAGACTTTTGTACCAAACCGATTCCATGTTCTCCAGATATTGTTCCTCCCAATGATTTTACAAAGCTAAATATCTCCCTGATTCCCTTAGTCAAATCTGTATTCCATTCATAATCAGTCATATTTCCTTTTAGAATATTCACATGCAAGTTGCCGTCACCTGCATGACCATAGCATACAGATTCAAAACCATATTTAATACTTATATCTTTTATAAACTTTATTAATTTCGGCAGTTCGGCTCTCGGCACTACTGTATCTTCTTCTTTATAGACCGAGGTTTTTTTGACAGCATGCCCTATATTTCTTCTAATTTTCCAAAGTTCAATTTTCTGGCTTTCTGTATCTGCAAATAATAGCTCGCTGCAGTTGAAATTTTCCAAGACATTATTTATAGTTTCACAATCGGTATAAAGGGTTTCCAAATAATTTCCATCGACCTCTATAAGCAATTGAGCGCGGGTGTTTTCGCTGATTTTAAAGTTAGTCTTACCCAAATAGGAAATTGCCTTATCTATGGCAGAGCGTTCCATAAATTCTAATGCAGATGGGGTTATACCGGCTCTAAAAATTGCAGAAACAGCAGCACAGGCATCATCGTTATTGGAAAAGGAAGCAAGCATTAGCAGGTTATGCTTAGGATAGGGGATAAGTCTCAGTTGTATTTTGGTAATAATTCCAAGCGTGCCTTCCGAGCCAACAAAAAGTTGGGTGAGATTATATCCAGTAGCGTTTTTTAAGGTATTTGCCCCTGTGTTAATTATTTCACCACT
>JBILRK010000175.1:0-5330 GCA_044372705.1 Saprospira sp.
GATGGATTTGGTAACTTTATCAGCCAGAACAATACAGGAGTTTTTCCTACCAATTCCTTATCAGATGGGAATTACAGAGTTTATGCACTGAATTACAGTCCTACAAATCCTCCAAATCCCCTGCCAGCATTACTTTCAGTTGGTTCCCCAATCTCATTAATTACAGGTGGTTGTTTCAACCAGGATTTTCTCAACGATTATCTTTGTTTTAACTTAGGCTGTTTATTGGGTGGCAACCTCCTCAGTTTTTCAGGCGAAAAAGTCGCAAATGCTAATAAACTCTCCTGGAGTGTAGAGCATCCCGAAAAAATTAGCCGCTATATATTGGAAAGATCTGCCGATGGCTTTTCTGGTTTCACTGAAATATATTCCTTGGGACAATCCGAAGACTACAGCTTTATCCATATTGATAACCGACCTTTGGAAAAATCATATTACCGATTGAAGCTGATTGATTTGGATAACAGTGTGGAGTATTCAAGCATTTTATTTTTAGAACAGGAGCTTTCTGAAGACTTTGCCATTTATCCAAATCCAGTTAACAATACATTAAACCTACGATTTGACGCTCAAAATTCATCGACGGTGCAGATCAGAATTTTCAATACACTCGGACAGCTTGTTTTGGAAAATTTCCAGGATGTTAAATTTGGAATAAATACTTTTTCACTGCCTTTAGATGTGCTAAGCTCAGGAGAATACTATCTGCAGTTGAGTCTATCTAATAAAAGCAGCGTATTGAAGTTTACAAAAAAATAAATAAAAGAATTTTATTAGTGTTCATTAAGTGAATTAAAAGGGGTCCGTTTTCGAGCTCCTTTTTTCATTTATTTAAATTGCATAAATCATTAGTATTTTTTAATCATCGTAAAAATTATCAATTAATTGATAATCATTATTTTAAAATATATTTATTTAGTTTTTTATATTTTTTGAACATTATCAAACTGTTAATTCAAAATTAAACAATTGCTCCTGCATAGAGTATCTTTGTAAAACCCTGATTAATTAAAGTTTAAGATTTCCTACTCTATGAAAACACACTTACTCCCATTCCTATTTTTATTTGGTATTCAATGCCTATTTGCTGCCGACTTTTATGTTGATGACAATTCTAATGTCAACGATGTTTTTACTGCAGCTTCAGTTCCCGGTTCCGATGCTGCCGGAGTGCCTGGAACAGCAACAAATCCTTTTGCTACGCTAAAATTTGCCGTAGGCAGAGCAAATGCCGGCGACAGGATCTTCATTGATGCTGGCACCTACACTACTGAAGTAGGTATTATCATCAACAAAGCGCTTACCATTACAGGTGCTGGAATTAACCTTACTTTGGTCGATAATAATTATGCAGGAACAGCCACCAATTGGTTTGTTCATATTACTGTATCAAATGTCATAATGCGTGATTTCACCATTACAGAATATGAGAATAATGGTACTCAGTTGAGCCCCATGTCGGGACAGGCAATTACAGTAGGCGGTGGCGCATCTCTTATTTCAGGAATTTTATTGGAAAATCTTAACCTTTTCTTCAACGGTTTATCAGGAGGAAATCCTGCGATTCAGGTTAATGGAAATAGCCAAATTGTCCTTCGCGGCGGAGGAAGCCTCTGTAACACTACCGGAACTGCTTACACTGGCGGTGTGGGTGTTCTAGGAAGAAATATAAATGTTTTAATCGAAGATTATATTCTTTCCAACAATTATAAAGACAACAGTTTTGCAGGCGGTGGACTCAGAGTAGAGGGAGATGCCACAACTATTGTAAATGTTTTCAATTCTGTTATTTCGAATAACGATGCAAGTAACGGAGGCGGCATTTATCAGCGTAATGGCGTCACTGCCTTCTA
Organism: Saprospira sp.; assembly: GCA_044372705.1. Lineage (GTDB taxonomy): Bacteria > Bacteroidota > Bacteroidia > Chitinophagales > Saprospiraceae > Saprospira. The sequence continues at coordinate 1,854 of JBILRK010000175.1, forward strand.
CGATTGTCTTATATCGGGTAACAGGGCCGGGCAAACTTCTACTACTGTTTACGGTGGCGGATTTTGCATTACTGCAGGAACAGCTAAATTTTCCCGTTGTATTTTCAGATCAAACAGCTCATCTGCTGGCACATTGAGAGGTGCAGCAATCGCTGCGCGATTTGTAACTGACGTCAATCCGTCTCCAATTTCATCTAACAAGATTATCAATCTCCAACTCGATTCTTGCATATTCGATTCTAACACACCTTCTACTGCCGGTTCAGATATATACGCCGCTAATGGTTCATCAAATGCATGCAATATCACTGCCCGCGATTGTCGTTTTCTCTCTACCAGAAACTTCAATATCATGAGCGATGGTACATCCCCTGCAAGTTCTGTGAATGTTACTTTTATGGGTACAGCGCCAGTAATTTCCGGGTCAAATATCACCTCAGTTGCAAGCACAAATGCCGCTTATACTGCAACTCCAAATCTGCCTTCATTTACAGGCTCCTGCAATACAAGTTTTACTTTTCTTCCTGTTGAATTGACAAATTTTGAAGGAAAATGCAGTAATGCCGGAAACATAATCAAATGGACAAGTGCCCGCGAAGAGGATAACCTTGGTTTCATGGTACAACGCGCTGAAGAAGATATGATCTTCAAAGATCTAGCTTTTGTTGATGGAAACTTTAGCAGCAACGAATCTCATGATTACTCATACACAGATTATACTGCCGCAGATAAAACCGTTTATTACAGACTACAGCAGTTCGATTACCACTCTGTAAAAAATACAAGCAACACAATTGCAGTAAGAAGCTGTAATTCTACTTCTGATGAGATGCTGAGCTACTTCCCCAACCCAGTTAAAAATATTCTAACGCTTAACATTAAAACGCAGATTGAAAAAATGATAGAGGTTGAAATCTATAACAGCCTTGGCGTTTTAATCAAAAAAGTCAGTTTTGAAAACAGCAACAATCATCTAGAAATTGACCTTCAAGAGCTGGAAACAGGCAATTATTTTGCAAGACTTAACATTGATGACAGGATAAAAATCCTCAAAATTCAAAAGTCATAAAGGAGCAACACTATAAGGACGTTTTTATATCAGGTCGGGGTAATTCAATACTCCGGCCTTTTTTGTGCCAGGGCTTTTGTATATCAGCATTATATTTCAAATAAAAAGATTATTTTCGCCTTTCAAGTCTGGAAAATCGAATGAAAAAAGTAATTTTTCTGTCTATCAGTTTTCTGTTGTTGCTGTCCTGTAAACATTTGTTTTTCAGTTCCACAAAGAAAATTTATATCCTTCCCGAGCCATTTTCAATTGATTATGTCTCAGACAATGGCTTTGTAATGCGCGACTCCGTACGCATTATTTACAATGGCGCAATCAAAGAAGAGGCTGTTCTTTTGAGCGAATATTTAGTTGGGATGGGCATTTACTGTGAATTGAAAGCCTCCGATAAAAAAGAGAAAGATTGCATTTTTCTGAGCAAGGGAATTGGCGCAGATAGCGTAGAAGCTTATAAATTATTGAGCAGATCAGATGAACTAGTAGTGCTTGCCCCTTCTAGGCAGGGAATTTTGCATGGTATACAGTCCATCAGGCAGCTTTACCTCAGGGAATACAATGGCAACAATAGTCAATTGCCTGCTTTCGAAATAAACGATGCGCCAAAATTTAAATGGCGGGGCATGTTACTCGACTGCAGCCGACATTTTATGGACAAAGCATTTGTAAAAAGATATATCGACCTGCTTGCCTTGCATAAAATGAACAGACTGCACTGGCATTTGACCGATGATCAGGGCTGGCGAATTGAAATCAAAAAATATCCTTTGCTTACACAAAAAGCAGCCTGGAGAAAAGATAGCAAAGGCGGAAGATATGGCGGATTTTACACTCAGGAAGATATTAAAGAAATAGTTGCCTATGCCGAACGCAGAGGCGTAATGATTGTACCCGAAATTGAAATGCCCGGACATGCGCAGGCTGCACTCGCTGCTTATCCGCAACTTTCCTGCAGTGGCGGGCCTTTTGAAGTGGAGACAGAATGGGGCGTTTTTAAGGAAATTTATTGCGCAGGCAATGACAAAACTTTTGAATTCCTAGAGGATATTTTGACAGAAGTTACAGCGCTTTTTCCTTCGCCGTACCTACATATCGGTGGTGATGAGGTGCCCAAATTCCGCTGGGAAAAATGCCAGAAATGTCAGAACCGCATGAAGGAAAACAAGTTGAAAGATGAGCATCAGCTACAAAGTTATTTCCTGGGCCGCATCAATTATTTTCTGAAATCTAAGGGCAAAAAACTCATCGGTTGGGACGAAATCATGGAGGGAGGTCTGCCCGAGGGCGCAATTGTTCAGAGTTGGAGAGGATTCGATGCTGCAATTACTGCGGCAAAGTCGGGTCATGCCACAATCGTTTCACCCACTTCACATGCTTATTTCGACTATGGTTTGAATGAAATTGATTTGCAAAAAGTGTATGAATTCAATCCTATACCTAAAGGACTTACAAAAAAAGAGAAAGCACTGGTGCTGGGTGCAGAATGTAATATGTGGTCGGAAAGAGCTCCACAAGAGAAGGTCGATTCAAAAGTCTTTCCAAGAATATTGGCTATGGCGGAGGTTCTATGGTCGAATCCCAAAAAGAAAAACTTTGCCGATTTTAAAAGCAGGGTGAGTAAACATTATAAGATTCTCGACAAGCTGGGCGTAAAATATGGCATGGAGAACATTCCGGTTAGTATTGAAACTAAGGTTTCGGGAGAAAAACTTGCTGTTGAACTGATAAATCGGGACTCGAGCCTCAGCGCACTCTATTCTTTGGGTAAATCGGAATGGAAAATTTATAAAAACCCCTTCGAAATTTCTGAAAAAGACAGCCTGAAGATTCGGTTCAAAAGAGGTAAAAGTGATATCGATTTCAGTATGATGCAGCAATTGGAGCCACATTTGGGCATTGCTAAAAGAATCTGGCAAAACTATAAAATCAGCGAACAATACGCAGGCAATATCCTCGATGGTAAAAGAGGCAGTAACAATTTCAAGGACGGCAACTGGCAGGGTAGTTTTGGCTATGACATGGATGCTGTTGTTGACCTTGGAAAATCAACGGACATAAAACAGTTGAGTGCCGGTTTCCTTCAATATAACAATGCCTGGATTTTCTTCCCAAAACAGGTAGAATTTCTGCTTTCGGCCGATGGAAAAAATTATAGCTCAGCCGGTATTGTAAAAACAAAAATTGACCCCAAAGACAAAAGAGAAATGACGCAGGAGTTTAACCTGTCCCTTAATAAAAAGGCCCGCTACATCAAAATAAAAGCCCTGTCTATCGGCAAATGTCCCGACTGGCACGATGCTGCAGGAAGTAAAAGCTGGCTATTTTTGGATGAGGTAGTGGTGAAGTAGAAAGTTAGAATTTTTAAATTAAAAAGTTAATTTCTAGGCTAATCAATCTTATTCTGCCCATCA
>JBILRK010000176.1:0-5328 GCA_044372705.1 Saprospira sp.
ACATTAGGATTTTGAGCCTTGAGCGATTTTGCCATTTCGAGACTTTTCTCGTAGGAATTATGTCCATAAATCTCATTGCAATTGGCCACTGCAAAGTCATTTCCTTTTATTGCCATCAGGGCCATATCTTTCATCGATTCACTTACACCCTCTCTGCCTACAACACCGCAACAAGAAGCAGCAACTACTCTGGCATTTGGGGCCATTTCTATAGCCTGATCGACCATATCCTGAAAGTTGTGCCCAATTGAGGCATGAAAAATAATAAGGCTGCAATCGGCGTAATTTTCTCCTAGAGCCGATTCCATGCATTCCATAACTGCCCTTTTTGTATTGACAACTCGGGCGCTGGCTGAGTGAAATTGTAACATAGTTTTAGTTTTTATTTTTGAAGAAATTATGAATTGGTGAAGTTAACAAATAAAAAGTTGAATAATGTTATCGAAATCACATTAAATAAGGGTTTAAAGTATAAGTTTATGAGATAATATTTATGAGTAGCTTTGATATTTTAGAAAATGGCAAAAAAATGGCTGAAGTGTTCTGTCACTTCAGCCAATTTTACGAACAAAATAATTTTCTATTCTCCGAATATTTCCTTTAGTTTTTCCTCTAGAGCTGGACCTCTGAGATTTTTACCGATAATAACGCCATTTTTATCTAAAAGAAGGGTTTGAGGAATACCTGTTACTTTATAAAGTTGAGCGGGCGCTGATCTCCAACCTCCAAGGTCGCTTACATGATGCCAAGTCAATTTATCATCTTGAATAGCGCCTTTCCATCTTGCTGCATCTTGATCGAGCGAAACGCCCAAAACATCGAAGCCTTTGTCTTTGTATTTATTGTAAACTGCTACAACATTTGGATTTTCGCGACGGCAAGGGCCACACCAACTTGCCCAAAAATCGAGCAAAAGGACCTTACCACGCAGGCTTTTAAGGCTTTTTGTACCACCTTCGGGAGTTGCTGCAGTAAAATCAGGGGCCTCGTCTCCTATTTCAGTGCTACTTTTTAGTTGAGCGATTTGCTGATCGAGGAAATTGTCAAGAATCTGATTTTGTCCACGATACATTTTCTGATATTGTTCGGCATAGTTCAAAAAAAGCTTTTTATTGCTGGCCATTACTCCAAAAGCAGCAGCAAGTAAGGCTGGTTTATAGTGCGGATTTTTGCTGCCTACTTTAGCAAGATTCTGATCCAGATAGTATTGTACTTTTTCTTGAGAAAGACCCACCTGAACAAGGTTAGATGCATAATTTTTGAAAGCCTCATAGAAAAATGCCACGCGTAGATAAGAGCTGTCAGACAGATTTGCGAATTGGAAATAATTTTCACCAATATAGTCTCCCTCGGTTTGCTCTGGGCTTTTCTGGTTGTTGTGGAAACTTTGATAAGTGTAGAGCGCAACTATTTTAGATAATTCGGGCTGTTCCTTTTTTAATCTATTGTAGAGGTCTTTACGACGAAAATCCAATTCAAAAATTGCTTTTTTAGTTGCTGCCTGTTTTTCTTTATTACCTGCATTTTGTTGAAATTCCGTAATCAACGTTAAGAATTCATTGCCCTGTACCTTGATGCTATCGACCATGGATTCGAAAGAACTGTTAACTTTTGAATCTTCGAAGCTAATTTGTTGCATTGCTGTGCAGCTGCCTTTTAAAACTATTTTGTCTTCAAGACCCAAAAGTACTGGTCTCATGTCAGAAATGCTGTTATTGACAAGGCGCCCCAAGTAATAATTACCAAAAGCTACATTTTTAAGGTTGAAATTAAATTCAAAACCATTCTTAGCTTTAGTAGCCGTAACTTTTGCGATTTCTTCTACCTGAATGCCTGTCCAGGAGTAAAGGCGCAGGGTATCTACAGCGCAGCTGTCTTTATCTGACAATTGAACAGAAAGCTGAAGCTGCTTCAATGCTTTACTTTGAGCATGTAAATTAGTTCCTAAGCACAGTATTGACAACAATGATATGCAGGCCGTCAGAGTATAGTTTTTTGACATAAAATTTTATGATTTTTATTTGAGGCTAAAAATAACAACAATTTTTGAATTTCAAATTAAAAGAAATTTTGATAGGATATTATTAACAAGCATTGGGCCAAGTTTTTTTTAGAATTCAGATTATCAGATATCAGACTTCAGCTCGTTATCCAACTACCAACATACTATTTAGCCAAATGTCAAGTACGAAACCAAAAACGCAAAGCTCGTCATCCATCTCGTTCTCCAAACGAGACCAGCATACCAAATATCAATTACTAGTTACCAATCCGCCAACTATCAAGTAAGCAACTTCAAAACATCAATACAAAAAATCCTTTTTTATTTCAGCTTTCATCTCTCCTCTTTAATCTTATTCTTATCTTTGCAGCGATTTCAGGGGGGACCTCAATGTAAGGAGACACCAAGAATCTGTTATTGAATATTTTACAGAAAGAAAGCGGCAGCTATGATTCACTACCAGAAAAAAATCAATGGCCGGATACAGGAACTGCAATCGATTGAACCCGGTTGCTGGATTAGCATCAGCCCTCCATTCAACATAGTTGAACTGGAAAAGTTAGCCGAAAAGTTGGATATCGATATAGACTATCTGACCGACCCCCTCGACATTGATGAACGAACTCGTTTCGAGTCATCGGACAATATCAAACTTATAGTTATTAACACGCCGGTACTGAACGACAATACCACCGAGGAAAGAACGCTCTACATTACAGTTCCCATAGGTGTCGTATTTATGCCTGAATATATTATAACGATTGCCTCTTATGAAAATGCGGTACTCCAACATTTTAAAGAAGGTAAAACCAAGGCTTTCAATCCGCATGATCATTCATCTTTCGTATTGCAGATTATGGAGCAAAATGTTATTGCCTACCTGCGATGCCTGAAAGATATCAATGTAAGACGCAATGTGGTGGAGCAAGAGGTATATGAGTCGAGTAAAAATTCCGACCTCAGAAAACTTCTGAACCTGGAAAAATCTTTGGTTTATTTTGCAACCGAGTTGAGTGCTATTGGGCAGATGATGTTAAAAATGCAACGTACCGATTTCCTCAACATCAGACATGATGAAGACAAGGTTGATCTGATGCAGGATATCATCATTGACAACTCGCAGGCGCAGGAAATGTCAAATATTTATTCAAACATCTTAGCCAGTACTATGGAGGCATTGGCATCGATGATTTCGAATAATCTGAACGAAGTGATGAAACGACTCACACTCATTACACTTGTGCTCATGATTCCAACGCTGGTGGCTAGTTTTTTTGGCATGAATGTACCTTTGCCTTTGGTTGGTAATTCTCCCCTAGCCTTTTGGATAATTATGGGTTGTTCTGTGCTGGTTTCTACCTTACTGGTCCTGTTTTTTCAGAGAAAAAAAATGTACTAAATTTATTTTAAGGGGGGCACTTTGTACAACCTTAAAAGACTGTCCCAACCTATCGCCACCAAAAAATTTCCATCGGGACTTATGGCTACTGCCTGAATATAGGTTCCTTTTGTGGAAACCCCAGCAAGTGGATTGCCTGTTTTTCCATCATAGACGTATATGATTCTGTCATTTCCTACACCTGCGTACAAAGATCTATCCTTTGTAAATCCACCAAAATAGTGTTCACACAGCAATGAACTTGGACCATTGTGCCACTTTTCAACTGGGGCAGGCAAAGTATGTTCGAGACTAATATTATCTATACTTTGTATGTTCACAGACATACTCTGCCATTTACCCAAAAGTGGAGCTTTTTCAGTATTAAATTCAGCTTTCCATTTTTTCGAACCATTGTCAGTACTAAAGTCAACAAAGACCGTTTTCCCATCGGGTGTTTTAACTGAAATATTGTTTTCCTTTTTTGTAAAGGCCAATTCTACCTGAGAAAAAACAAAACCTTCGCTTTTGTACATTTCCTCGGCCGAAGCATCGAATCTAAATCGACGGGGACGTTGCCATTCTCTTGCCGCAAGCATAATGTGCTTGCCATCTTTACTCCATACACCGTCTTCGAGACAATTATTAGGATAAATTACATTAGCCGGTCCCCAATCTGAGATGTAATTATCATCCTTATTCCAGATTTTGATCGTCACAGCACCCAATACTAGTAATTTTTTACCATCGGGCGAGAACGCAAGTCCATCTACCCAGCTGCGGTCAATGTTTTGTCTTGTGATTAGTTTATCTGACTTTAGATCATAGACTGCAAAATCGCCTCCCCAAAAACCCAGGGCAAGCAGTTTTCCATCGGGAGAAAAGTGCAGTGTCTGACAGTTATTATTCACTTCTATAGAAACATCAATTGCTTTTTTGGTTTTATCGGCCAAATTAATGAGTTGCACCTTATAAATGCCATTATCAGTTGGACGGCTCACTGCACAGTATTCGCTATTTGGGGAAAAAGCGACTGCTGTTATTTTTTCTTCGTCTGCATGGTATAATTCATCCTTAGAAATATTCCAAATCATCCAGCCTTTTGAAAGTCCGTAAACAGCTCCCCATTTTCCATTGGGTGAAATTGATCCAAAAACAAAGGCATCATTAAACTTCAGTTCTTTTTCAATTTTCCCAGTGTAATAATTAAAAACGAACAAGCCATTTCCGTCATTGGCAGCCGCCACCCAGTGCTTTTCTTTCGATACACTCAAGCTGCGTGTCATGTTGCTGTAACCGCGTTTATGGCCAAATCGATGTTCCCATAATAAATTACCTTTTTTTGAATCCCAGGCAGTTAAATAATCATTTCCTGCTAAAATAATAATGGAATCATTGGCGACATAACGCAAATCGCCCGCTGTAAAAGTAGTAGGATGCACCCACCTGCTATCGCCCGAAATAGCGAGTAATTCAAGTTTTGGAAGGCTGTCTGCCGGTTCAGGAATTGGGTAATGAGCAGAAACAAAGGGAATTGAATTCTGTTGGGCCTTCAGGGTGGCCTTATAAGTATAGATTGTCAAAGCAATCAGAATAAGCAATCTCAACATTATTTTTATTTTTTAGTAAGATGCCGAATCACTTAACTTTGGTGTGTGCGCCTACTGCATTTCCAAAAAGCTTAGTAATTCCTCAATTCCATTATACACTTTGTCTAATTCTTCAGCTGTTATGCAATATGGAGGCAAGATGTAAACCGTGTTACCGAGAGGCCGCAGTAATAATTTTTTATTGATAAAGAAGTGCCAAATACGATCACGCAGGTTATTGAAGTAGGAGGTATTATAAGCATTGTCGATATCAAAAGCTAAAATAACTCCCTGCTGTCTTAGATTTTTGACAAGAGGATGCCCGAGCAGCTTTTTTGAAAAATTTTGGTGGGCATTTT
>JBILRK010000282.1:0-4221 GCA_044372705.1 Saprospira sp.
CCAAAACCAAAAAAGGTAGTCTGAATTGCTCAGGCTACCTTTTTGTTTATGGGGAATGAATAATTGGGGGTTAAGTTTTGAACATATTAAACAATTCCGATTTACTTTTTACATTCAGTTTTTTGTAAATGTTTCTGATGTGCGATCTAACCGTGTCGATTGATATAAACATTTTCTCTGCTATCATTTTATAGCTAAGGCCATCTAGTATAGTGTTCGCAATTTCATGTTCCCGGTCAGATAAGGGACTCATTACTTTATTATTATTACTAAAAAATTCCATTACTTTTCTAGCTACTCTTGGCGTCATATAGGCCCCACCATTTTCTATCGACTTCAAGACTTTGAAAATATCGTCATTAAAACTCTGCTTATCTATAAAACCAACAGCTCCTTTTTGCATAATATGATAAATCGTTTCGGAGTCATCTATTTCTGAATTCATAATAATGGATACATTGGGTTGTTTTTGTAATATCCTTTCAATGGCATCCACCCCATTCATTTCGGGCATCATAATGTCGAGAATGACAATATCGGGTTGTTCATTCGATCTTAAAAATTCCAGTGGATTTGTGTAATAATTTTCACAGTGATATTCCTGTGAATTGTTGATCTGTTTTCGCAGAATTTCTGCTGTAATGAGGTTATCCTCAATAATGGTTACCTGTTTCATGTTGTTTTGTGTTTTGATCTAAGATTGGTTTATTGGAAATCATAACACAAAGTTGAGGCTTTAATCAGGCTAAAAGGATGACCGCAAGCAGCAGTGGCATTGACCTTTGTCAGAGATGATAGTGACTTGCGTCAATATTGTAATAAAAATAAAAAAGGCAGCCTAAAGGCTGCCAATATTTGCTATTTAGCGTAAATTATATCTGATTATTTTCAGACCGATACCGCTGCTTTTATATGCGGATGCGGATCGTAACCAATAAGTTCAAAATCCTCAATTTTAAAATCAAAGATTGACTTAACTTCAGGATTAATAATCATTTTTGGCAATTCCCTCGCTTCGCGGGCAAGTTGTGTGTGCGCCTGTTCCAAATGATTGAGATAAAGATGCGCATCGCCAAAAGTGTGCACAAAATCACCCACTTTTAGTCCGCATACTTGCGCCATCATCATCGTGAGCAGTGCATAGGATGCGATATTAAATGGTACGCCAAGGAAAGTATCGGCACTGCGCTGATAAAGTTGACAAGATAATTTGCCATTTGCCACATAAAACTGAAAAAGACAATGACATGGCGCAAGGGCCATATTGGGAATATCCTCCACATTCCAGGCAGAGACTATGATTCTGCGCGAGTCAGGATTTTTTTTCAAGGTTTCTACTACCTGTTTTATCTGGTCGATGCTGCCGCCTTCGCGGGTTGTCCAGCTGCGCCATTGTTTGCCGTAAACCGGGCCCAATTCGCCATTTTCGTCGGCCCATTCGTCCCAGATACTTACCTTGTTGTCTTTCAGGTATTTCACATTGGTATCGCCGTCAAGAAACCAAAGCAGTTCGTGAATGATGCTGCGAAGGTGTAATTTTTTTGTGGTTACCAGCGGAAAGCCTTCTTCAAGATTAAAACGCATCTGATAGCCAAAAACCGAGATGGTGCCTGTCCCTGTGCGATCTTCTTTTTTAACACCATGATCGAGTATATGCTGCAGTAAATCGTGATATTGTTTCATATTGCCGTGAAAATCAAATTCTAAATAATCAAATAAAAGTTCGATGCAAAAATAATAACTTTACATGGAAAATTACCCTGTTCTACAATTTTAAGCAATATCACTTATGAAATTGAAATATTATTTAGTCTTGTTTTGCAGTTTTTACTTATTTGTATCCTGCAAAAATGAGCTTACACAATCTGCATCTAGTTCTGAAATTGAAGCAGCTCCTAGCTCAGAAAAAACTGAAAAAAAAGAAAAACAACTAAGCCCAGAGGAAAAGGTAAGCTTGATAGATAAAGCTGTAAAAAAAATAGAATCACTCCCACTTAGAAAAGTAATTTCTAATTATAGGAATCCTGATATCAAATATTATTATGACATTGCTGATTATCACGCATATTATGATGGCAATGAACTAAAAAAAGTAGAAGATTATGTAGGCGAAGAGGGTTACAGCAACATTGTAAGCTTTTACTTTAAAGATAAAAAAGTCTTCTTCTGTACCTATGAAAGCTCTTATGGAGATTCGCAATATTTATTACGCAAAATATATATTGAGAATGACGAAGCTTTCTGGATAGTTAATAAGGAAAAAGGGCCGCAAGACGAAAATACCAATTTTTCCGATGCCAAAGAAATTGTCTTAAAAGATGTAGACTTTGCAAATGCCATAAAACTATTTAAAGAAGACTTCGAGGGAAGTATGAAAAGGTTCAAAGTTTCAAAAACTGAAGAATAATTCGATTGATAGATGCTGTTAAATTTTGGGAAAATTTTGTTGCTCATTTTAGTTGCCTTGTCTGTTTATGTAATGGGCAGCATAGCCTTTCCCTATCTTATACCTCCTTTTCCGACCAACATAGATTTTTTGATTCAAAAACCAGATAAACTGCTTGCTGAAAGGCATTATATGATTGCCTTTTACACCCATATCAGCAGTTCTGTTTTAACTTTGGCAGCAGGACTTACACAATTTTCAAAAACCCTGATGTTTAAATATCCGATTTGGCATAGAAACATAGGGAAATTTTATGTTTTTACAGTGCTCGTTCTTTCCGCACCTTCAGGATTAGTTATGGCCTTTTACGGCAGTGGTGGCGCTTCGGCAAAATGGGCTTTTTTGCTGCAAGCCTTAGGTTGGTGGTATTTCACCTATATGGCTTATGTCACTGTGCTAAAAAAAGACCTGCTAAAACATGGGGAATATATGTTGCGCAGCTATGCTATGGCTTTTTCGGCTATAACGCTAAGGGCTGGCACTTATCTGGTTTCCTGGTATAAATTTGCTTATGAACTACGTTGTAGCGACGAAGCAAACAGTATGCTATGTTATCCTAATTTTTATGTAGCAGAGGCATGGTTGAGTTGGATATTGAATCTATTCTTGGCCGAACTGCTCATTCTGTTTGGAATTATGCACTATTATTTCCCCGGGCTAAAAAAGAAAAACAACTTATAGATTTTCAAAACTGAGATACTAGCTTTCATATTCAATATTTAACTATAATATAAAGTCTTTATAAATTTCTTCTTAATTTTGCAGAAATTGCATTTAAACAAAACTTACAAACCAAACTCCTTTAACAATGAAAAAAATATTACTGTCGATTGTAGCTGGGCTTGCTGGACTTTTTACAGCACAAACATCCTCAGCACAGTCTTGTACGCCTGTAAGCTGCATCACTACTTTACCAACATATGGTGGTATTTGCGATACGGTATTATTGACCGGACGTGTAGGAACTGCCTATTCAGATTTTGAATCTTTCCACATTACTACTGCCTGTTTCGATGCGGTAGTCATCTCACCTGCTAACGCAGGAACCAACATCAGAATTGTTCGCGTTGATAATTTTACTTACACTGGACTACCCACCGGACTCACAGCAGCTGCCAATCAAGCTACTTTTTCAGCACCTTCAAATGGTTGCATAAGAGTTTCGGGTACACCTACTGTAGCAGGTGTGTTTGCTGTAACGGCAAACTTTTTGGCGGATATCAATGCCTATCCTTTTGGCTGCAGCAGCTTTCCTATTGCACAGAACGACAATGCAGCTAGTTATGCTTTGGATCTTATAGTCTTGCCAAAGCCAGACTTTAGCATTCCAAAAACAAGTTTCTGTGCTAATGAACCTGCCGTAACACTCAGTTTAGTTGCTAACTCTACAACCGGAGGCACTTTCAGTGGTCCTGGCGTAAGCGGCACAAGCTTTAATCCTGCAACTGCAGGCGTAGGCACACATATCCTCAAGTACCGTGTAACTGCACAACAAGGAGCTGCCATTGCTCCTGCAACAGATAGTTTTAGTATTACTGTTACAGTAAATCCGAATGTAAGCACTACCTTAAATAGCACAAATCAAACCTGTGCGGTAGGAGGAACAATAACAAATAATGTTACAGGTGGCACTGCTCCTTTTACTTATGTATGGAATAATGGTGCAACAGCCGCCTCACTAAGCAATCTAGGCGCAGGAACCTATCAGGTGACCGTTACAGATGCAGCTGGTTGCTCAGTAAGCAATTCAGCATCGGTAAGTTCAAGTGTTGTTA
>JBILRK010000178.1:0-5264 GCA_044372705.1 Saprospira sp.
CTTGACTTGAATATTTTTCAATTCTAAAAAAGAAGATACAATTCATCTTTTGTGTCAAAAAACTAATATATAGCTTTGTGTCGAAAAAACAAGAAAGTAAATGATAATGTTATTGAGATATAGTTCTGCACAATGCTAAAATTACTAAATAAACTATCTGAGGAATCATCAATTTCTCCACTCATCAGTTTCCGAATACTTTTCGGACTTCTTATGTTTTTGGCCCTTACAAGAAATCTTGTGATGGGTTTTGTTCACAAATTTTACATTGAGCCCAACTTTTTTTTCAAATATTATGGTTTTGAATGGGTTCAGCCACTTGGAACGAACTTTACTTTTGTGCTTTATTTTTTACTCTTAGCTTCATCGCTTGGAATTATGCTGGGTGCTTTTTACAGATTTTCCAGCATACTATTTTTTTTACTTTTTACTTATTTTGAGTTAATTGACCTAACACATTATTTAAATCATTATTACTTAATTAGCCTCTTATCGTTCCTGCTTATTTTTTTACCTGCCAATAGGTCTAGCTCAATAGATGTATTTTTAAATCCCTCAATAAGAAAGGAAAGTATCCCGAGATGGTGCATACTTCTAATTCAATATCAGCTGGCATTAGTTTACTTCTTTGCAGGTATAGCAAAGTTACAACCCGACTGGTTACTTTATGCACAGCCATTGAAAATCTGGTTGGGAAGGCTGCATGACGTTCCGCTCTTTGGAACTTTACTAATACTACCCGCCACAGCTTATATTTTCTCATGGTTTGCAGCAATTTATGATCTTGCGATACCTTTTTTTCTATGGAACAAAAGAAGCCGGACGCTTGCATATTTTGCAGTGGTAATTTTTCATTCATTGACTGGAATCCTGTTCAATATTGGCATCTTCCCTATAGCAATGATCGCTTTTTCATTAATTTTCTTCTCTGAATTTTGGCATAAAAAAATAAATAGTACCTTTGGCCTTATTTTTATTTTGACTTTGTCTAAATTAAAACAAAGACAAAATTTAAGTGTTATTGATGGTATTAAGGTTAATAATAAAGTTCCTTGGTTTATTTGGATTTTTGTTTTTTGGCAGTTACTATTTCCACTAAGACATTGGCTTTATCCTGGAAATGTCCATTGGACAGAAGAGGGTTTTAGGTTTTCCTGGAAAGTGATGGTGGTTGAAAAAACAGGCAATGCGATTTTTAAGGTTATAGACAAAGACGGCAAAGAAAGTCAGGTTTTAAATGCTGACTATTTGACCGAAAAGCAGGAGACTTTCATGTCTTACCAACCCGATATGATCCTTCAGTTTGCTCATTTTTTAGCAAAGACCTACGAAAACAAGGGCTATAAAAATCCCAAAGTTTATGTTGATTGCTTTGTTACACTCAATGGCAGCGTATCGCGAAGACTAATTGATCCCAAAGTTGATTTGGCCGCCCAAAAAACAGGAATTCATCACAAGTCATGGATTATGCTATACAATGATTTATGAAATCTTTATTTTTCATATTTGGGTTACTCTGGTTCAATTCACAAATTTCAGCACAATTAAAAATATGTGCTGTTGTTAGCGACAGCTCAGGCCTTCCTATAGTTGGAGCTGATGTTTATCTTGTAGAGCAAACAAAAATTGAAATTACTGACGCCAACGGAAAGTTTTGTTTTAATAATCTTGCTGCAGGCAAGTATAATCTCCTAATCAGTGCCAATGGCTTTACAACTTTAAGCCTTGAAACATTCATCAATACGGACAGTCTATTAAAAATAGGGCTATATGCCTTAGAGATCCAGGCGCCTATTGTCACGGTGAATGCAAATGATTTAAATGGTTTGGAACATTTCCGCTCTGTCGATTGGGATAATATGATCATCGGAGCAGGAAAAAAATCTGAAATCATTTCACTGGACAGAATTGAAGCAAACCTGGCTGCTAATAACAGTCGTCAAATCTATGCAAAAATTGCTGGCTTAAATATTTGGGAAAATGACAATTCGGGAATTCAGCTAAATATTGGCGGACGTGGACTGAGCCCAAATCGAACTTCAAATTTTAATACCCGTCAAAACGGCTATGATATCAGTGCCGATGCACTTGGGTATCCAGAATCTTATTATACCCCGCCTGCACAGGCCTTGGAGCGGATTGAAATCATTCGGGGTGCTGCATCTCTACAATTTGGCACACAGTTCGGGGGGCTTCTAAATTTCAAAATGAAAGAGGGAGACAGAAATACTCCCTTTGAATTTAGTACGGAGAACAGCTTTGGATCTTTCAATTTTTTTAATAGTTACAACAGCATTGGTGGTACAGTTGCAAAAGGAAAACTCAATTATTTTGCTTATTACCAATATAAAAGAGGAGATGGCTGGCGACCATTTTCTGAATATGAGGTACACAATGGATTTGCGGCAATCAACTATCAGTGGAATGCCCGATTGAATATTAGGATTGAACAAAGTGCCATGCACTACTTGGCAAGACAACCTGGAGGTCTTACAGATGCAGAGTTTAATAATAATCCGAGACAAAGTAAAAGACCACGCAATTGGTTTAGGGTAAATTGGAATATAAGCGCTTTGAGTTTCAATTATCGCATTTCAGAAAAAACAAAAATTAATAGCAGAACATTTTTGCTTTGGTCTGATAGACAATCGCTAGGCAATTTAGCTCCCATAAACCGAGTAGACTATGGTGGGGATCGCGATTTAATAAAGGGTTTCTACAGAAATATCGGAAATGAAAGCCGTTTGATGCACCGTTACAATATAACTAAAAACATTCAAGCAACAGCCCTTGCAGGTTTCAGAATTTATAAAGGTTTTACCGAGCAGCAACAAGGTTTTTCAAACAGTGACAGCAGTGGAACAGTAGAAGATTTTCAATTTAAAGCCGGGCAGAATATACTGCGTTCGGACTATAGCTTCCCTAGCTTCAATGCTGCACTTTTTGCCGAAAATTACATCAGTTTAGGTAAAAAATTTGGTATTACTCCAGGCATCAGATATGAGTACATAAGAACCGATGCCAATGGATATTATCAGGATTTATTGGTATTACCCAGCCCTGATGGTTTCGACACTTTGAGAAATGAAGCAGTTTTTGAATCCAAAAGCCTTCCCCGTTCCATCTTACTTGCAGGAATAGGTCTCAGTTACAGGCCAACTGAAAACATGGAGATTTACGGCAATTACTCGCAAAATTACAGAGCCATAAATTTCAATGACATGCGCATTGTAAATCCAAATCAGTTTGTCGACCCAGCACTCAAAGATGAATCCGGATTTAATGCCGATCTTGGTTTCAGAGGCAGATTGGCCAGATGCTTCCGTTATGATCTAAGCCTTTTTTATCTTTCTTATCGCAAGAGAATCGGCAATCTGCAAGTACAGCGCCCCGACCCTGAAAATCCAACAATTATAGAACTTATAACTTTGCGGACCAATATTGGCGATGCTAGCGTGCTTGGGTTAGAATCACTGCTGGAATGGAATCTTATCAGCTGTTTTGCACCCAAAGTGCAGGATTGGGAATTAGAAATTTTTACTAATTTTTCCTTGCTGGATGGTTATTATCACAAAAGTGAAAACAGCGCCGCCTCAGGGAAAAAATTGGAATTTTTGGCGCCTGTCACCTTCAGGGGCGGGTTAAAAATGGCTTACAAAAAATTGCAGCTCAGTACACAATTCAGCTATACCTCATCTCAATATTCCGATGCCAGCAATTCTATCAGCTCGGCCAATGCAGTGGTAGGCAAAATTCCCTCTTATTTTGTAACTGATTTCTCGATGAGTTATGTTTGGCGATTTTTAAAATTGCAGGCCGGTGTCAATAATGTATTCAACGAAATGTATTTCACCCGCAGAGCAAGCAGCTATCCGGGACCGGGCATTTTACCTGCCGATGGCAGAAATTTATACATTGGCCTCAGAATAGATATAAATTCTAAGTCCAATAAAGTAAAGTCTTAAAGTACTTCCTCTCCCCTACTTTTATTTTCAATTGAGGAACTATGTACATGTTTAAAAGTCAAATATTTACCGGCTACAAGTGCAATTATTAAAGTAGCAAATGTATATGCAGTAAGCGATTCGGTCCATTCCAGAAAGATAAAAAAGTCGTAAAGCCCGTGTAAGAATATTGCAGAGGAAAGTCCTATCATCAACCAAATACTTTTTCTATGTTCCTGTTTTTTTGCCAGGCCAGTAAAATAACCCATGGACATTGCAAAGGCAGCATGCGCTGGAACTGCGGTAAGCGTACGGGAATAACCAATTTCTAATGCTTCTTTGAAATCTTCCGTCCTTAAAACAACATGTAAAATATTTTCCATTGCTGCAAAACCCATGCTTATGGCAACAGAATATACAATTCCATCGAGGGGTTCATTAAAATCGGCTTTAGTGAAAATATAATAGCGTAGAAATATAAATTTCATAAGCTCTTCACTAAATGCTACGATTAAGAAAGCAAATGTAAAGGTCATTAAGAAATTATCTGAAGCTGTTACACAAATATCCAACACCCCAAATTCTTCCAATTTCATAGCAGGGTAAGTACTTATTATACCAAAAACAAAACAAAGAAGTATCATTCCGATAGGTTCTCTTTCGTGCCTGTCGAGCAGGTAGAAATATGCAACAATTGCAATTGCTGGCAATATTGATAGTCCTATCAGTAAGATTAGGTTCATTCCTAATTATTTTATTGATTCTAAAAATTTACACATTGCATTACTCAGCAAGCCATGATTATACGTTTTGACCAACCCATTTACAGTTTTTCTATTGTCCCAAGCAGACCGAATATCAAGTTTATGCTGTTGCTGAACAAGTGCGGAACTGCTTTTCCTGAGTCTGTCGGCAAGATATTCCTGTTCTGTTTGACCAGGAGTAGGCACCAAAAGTACGGCTCCAGATCCAACTTTAGCAAGATCCATCAAAGTACTGTAACCCGAACGTGCAATGTATAGTTCAGCCCCTTTAATGAGTGAGGCCAATTCTGCTTCACTTGCAAAATTTTTAATGGAAAGTTGACCTATTTTTTCATCAACCCCCGTTTTAACAATACCTCTAACTATTAAAGAAGGTATTTCTAGCGCTAGAAGTTGTGATTTTAAGCTATTTTCAAAATAAGTTCTCTGGGGTTCTGGACCAGATAAAACTGCCACAATTTTATAATTATAATTTGCCGAAACTTCATCGTTCAATCTCGACAGTGGCCCAATAAAGCTTAAATCCTTATGTTTAAATCCACAGCTCAATTCAGCA
>JBILRK010000179.1:0-5247 GCA_044372705.1 Saprospira sp.
ATAAAACTTACAAAACGGCTTCGAAATTCGAAGCCGTTTTTTGTTTTCTTTAGTTCTACTGTCTGTACTTTGATTACAAATCTTTATATTTGCGATTATTGAAAATGCTATGGAATATACCGTACAAATTTAGTCTTACTATCGTTTAAATACTGAATCGAATTATCATCATACAATGAAAATATACCTAAATATTTTATCAGTATTCTGCTTCCTCTTATTTTTTGCAATATCTGCTAAAACTCAGGTGCTGTTGAGTCCTCTTGAGGAAAACCAAACCTTAATTTCATTTAAGGAAACATTAGCACAAAAAAACTTTCAGAATTGTTCTACACAGATTCTTTCCCTTCCATTCTTTGATGATTTTGCTAATAATCCAAATGCATATTATCCGGATTGTGCAAAGTGGCAGGACAATCACGCTTTTATCAACGACAACATGGCCTTTGCCCCGCCAAGTATAGGAACAGCCACGCTGGACGGATTAGACCCTAGCGGACGACCTTATGATAAAACTGCTGACCCCAATAGTGCATTCCCCGCCGATACCCTAACTTCTCAAATCATTGATTTGAATGGTAAAACCGCTGCCAATAATATTATTCTGAGCTATTTTTATCAGGCGCAGGGTTTTGCCGATAGGCCCGAGAGTGGCGATTCACTCTTTATTGAATTTTTAGACAGCTCCAATACCTGGCAAAGAATCAAAGCTTATGATGGCATTTCAAATGCTGTTTCACAGCTCGATACGCCACGTTTTATGCAAGATTTTGTAATTCTTGACGATAACAAATATTTTCACGACTCTTTTCAATTCAGATTCCGTAATCTGGCTGCAATTTGTGGAAATAACGATCATTGGCATATCGACCATGTTTATTTGGACGAGAATCGTAGTGATACGACTGCACCGGTTTACTACTCTGACATATGCTACACAAGCGTACCTGTGTCTGCACTCAAAAAATATACAGCCATTCCATGGCGACATTTCAAGAGTTCACTATGGAATGATACACTGCGTATGAGAACTTTTAACCATTCAAGTCAATCAGGAACGCTGGACCGCACATATACGATTGAAGATACGTCTGACTTAGGGAATTATCTGATGAATGTGGCTACCCCCTCATTCAATTATCTGCCAAGTCCAAACATTAGAGACAGTTATGATACAATTTTGAGCGGAGCTTTTGGGGCTTTTAATCCAATCGGTCCCACTCAATTGCTTTCTCGTTATACCATCGATAATCCTACTGCTTTCCAGGGAAATCCGCTTTTTGTAAACAGTGACACGGCTTACCGCTATACTACACTCGATAATTATTTTGCTTATGACGACGGCACGCCCGAAATGAGGGCCCTCCTTCAGGGTATTGGCACTCAGCTTGCGGTTCAATTCCAAACAACGGTCGATGACACCTTACGTGGAATTTATTTCCATTTGCCACACTATATCAACCGCAATGCGGAGGATGATTTTATCAATGTAAAAGTTTGGGTTAATAATTTACAAAACGAAGTTTTCTCCCGTGATATCCTTCGATTGAGATATGTTGGTGGTTTTGGCGGAATGTACTACGTAGAACTTGCCGATTTTGCTGGGATCACTGCTCCTATTGCCCTTGCAGCTAACACAACTTTTTACGTAGGGTGGCAACAAGCCTCTACCGTACCGGTGCCAATTGGCGTTGACAGGAGTATCGACCGCGATGATGTAACATACGTAAAAGTTGGTGGAAATGCCTGGCAAAATACTGATATAAATTGTGCGGTGATGATACGTCCACTTTTGAGTCTTGAAGAAAATCCTTTGTTGATTCCAACCGAAAGCTATGAAAACAGCACTAAAATCAGTCTGAATATTTTTCCAAATCCGAGTGCCGGTATTTTCAACCTTAGTTGTGATGCCTGTAATGTAGAAAATAACTATAGCTTAGACATTTACAATAGCCTGGGACAAAAAATCATTAGCGAAAGTTTAAAAAATCAGCTTGATTTAAATATCTACCCTGCTGGAATCTATTTTATTCAGCTTAAGGATGATAAAAAGGTAATCGACAGACAGAGAATCATTAAATTCTAAATACTTATCTAATGTGCACAATCCTGTAAACTTGTGCATTTTTGCTTATAACAATGAAAAAACACACCATAACAGCTGCCCTGCCCTATGCAAATGGGCCGCTTCATTTGGGTCATTTAGCTGGCGCCTATCTGCCGGCCGATATTTATGCCCGCTTTTTACGCCTGCAGGGCAAAGAAGTTGTTTTTGTATGTGGTTCCGATGAACACGGTGCTGCCATTACTATCCGTGCAAAAAAAGAAGGCCGCAGTCCGCAGGAAATCATCGACAAATATCATCATTTAAACAAGGAAACCTTCGAAAAACTGGGCATTTCCTTCGATATCTATCACCGTACCAGCGAAGCACTTCATCATAAAACCGCACAGGATTTCTTTCTGAAACTTTTGGAAAATGGAGGCGAATTTGATGAAAAGGAAACGGAACAATATTACGACGAGGAATACAAACAATTTTTGGCCGACAGATACATCGTTGGCAGCTGTCCAAAATGCGGACATGAAGAAGCCTATGGCGACCAATGCGAGAAATGCGGCTCGGCTCTGTCTCCAACCGACCTGATCAACCCACGTTCAACCATGAGCGGCAAGACACCGATACTCAAACCAACCACACATTGGTATTTTAAACTCGAAAAGCATGGCGAAGAACTGCGTGAATGGATTGAAACAGGTAAGATAAACGGCATACAACATCACAACCCTGAGGGCTGGCGCAAACATGTGCTGGGGCAATGTCTTTCATGGCTCGATGGCGGTTTGCAGCCACGTGCCATCACCCGCGATTTGGATTGGGGCATACCAGTTCCCCTGAAAGGTGCCGAAGGAAAGGTACTCTATGTTTGGTTCGATGCGCCAATTGGTTATATCTCTGCTACAAAAAAATGGGCCGAGGATAAGCATAAAAACTGGGAAGATTACTGGAAGGGCGACGATGTTGAATTGGTTCATTTCATTGGTAAAGACAATATTGTATTTCACTGTATTGTTTTCCCTGCTATGTTGAAAGCGCATGGAGAATTTGCCCTGCCAGTAAATGTTCCAGCCAATCAGTTTTTAAATCTCGAAGGCCGTAAATTCTCCAAATCGAAAGGTTGGGTGATTGAACAACACCAATATTTACTCGACTTTGCCGAATTTCCAAATAAAGAAGATGCCTTGCGTTATGCACTCATCCGCACCATGCCCGAAAATAAAGATGGCGATTTTAAATGGGATGAGTTTGTAGCTTTGCACGACAATGAACTGGCCGATAATTTGGGTAATTTTTTCAATCGGGTACTCTCTTTTATTCAAAAATATTGTGATGGAAAAGCTCCGGCATTTGATGCAAACATTAGTATTAAAGGCGCTACGGAAGAGGACATTAGCTCTTATAACAGTTTTTGTAAGGAACAAATATTGCCCTTGGTAGAACAATTAGAAAATGACATATTGGCTTTTGAATTTAAAAATGCCATTAGCACTGTTTTGGAAATTTCCAGACTTGGCAATGCTATGTTTCAAAGTAATGCCCCCTGGAAAACTGCAAAAGATAATCCCGAATCGGCAGAAATACCTGCTGTATTGGCCCTTGGATTACAAATTGCGGCGGTTTCTGCCATTTGTATAGAACCTTTCCTGCCATTTATAGCTGCTAAAATGAGAGGACTTTTGGGCTTAAAAGATAGCGCTGCCGGCATTTTTGAACAACTGAAAACTAAATTAAAAGCTGGCGCACCCATTCTTGAACAGGGAGACCAAATCAACGAACCTGAGGTGCTTTTTGCCAAAATTCAAAATAAAAAAGACAACCGCTGGTTGGAATTAGTCGATAAAGAGAAAAACTCACTCGCCGAACTTATGAAAAAATTTGAAGCGGAGGAAAAAGCCGCCACGGCAGCCGCTGAACAAAAAATTAAAGCCGAGTCAGAACTGACTGCCAAAGAGGCTATTGAATACGATGATTTTGCAAAATTGGAATTGAGAGTTGGAACTGTGGAATCGGCCGAGCGTATCCCCAAAAAGGACCGCCTGCTGAAACTGAGTGTTAACATGGGTTCCGAGATTAGAACAATCGTCTCAGGCATAGCAGAACATTATGCACCCGAAGATTTAGTTGGCAAACAGGTTTGCATTGTAGCCAATCTCAAACCCAGAAAATTGGGCGGTTATGAATCTCAGGGTATGATACTTACTGCCGAAACAGCTGAGGGCAAGCTGTTTTTGGTACAGCCTACGGAGAAAGTGGAGAATGGATCCATTGTGAAGTAAAATAGACGTCAGATTTTCAGACATCAGACTATCAGACATTTGGAATATAAATATGCTATAATTAATTAGTTATTTTACCTAGGACAAAATTTGATATATTTAAATAACATGAAGGCATTTTATACCATTTTGTTATTGGTGCTGAGCAATATCTTCATGACCTTTGCCTGGTATGGACATCTGAAATTCAAAGATATAAAATGGTTTGAAAGCTTGCCGCTCATTGGAATTATACTAATTAGCTGGGGTATTGCATTGTTTGAGTACTGTTTTCAGGTGCCGGCAAACAAAATTGGATTTAAAGGCAATGGTGGCCCGTTCTCACTAATTGAACTGAAAGTGATGCAGGAAGTAATTACTCTGGTAGTTTTTATGCTTTTCACCCTGCTATTTTTCAAGACTGAAACCTTACGGTGGAATCATCTCCTTGGTTTTGTCTTTCTGGTTTTGGCGGTGTATTTTGTATTTAAGAAATGAGGTACAAGTTCGCAGTAGCCAGGCACTAGTAATCTAGTATTTGCATGGTTAAAACTGTAGAAGTCTGGCATATAGTGCCTTTTAGTCTAGCGACTAAAGTATTGAGTCTATTTCACACCCATTTTCACTCCCTCCTTAATCTTATAATATCGACCATTGCTGCGGTCATAGAAAGTACTTTCATTGCTGTCAAAGTCCAAAACCTTCATATTGCCGTTTTGGAATTTTAATAAAAGTGAATAAAGCGGGTCGAAATTGAAGGGTATACTCGACTGGTAAGCATTAGAAATAAAATAGGCAGTGCTAGCTTTATCAATTGATTTTTGGGGAGTAATTGAGAGCTGAGCTGCTGTTTTATCAGCAATATCGCTGAAAGGGGCCTCAATTTTTGAAACTTCTTCAAGGTTGGCTGTTTTTAAATTATTGACTCTA
>JBILRK010000180.1:0-5243 GCA_044372705.1 Saprospira sp.
AGAAATTTCGGACTGATTCAGGAAAAATCAACAAGCCTTGCTTAAGTTTTATAAATAAAATCAAATAACTGATTTAGAGCAATGATAAAAGTTACAATCGATGATATTGAAATCGAGGTAGAACCAGGAACAACGATTTTGAATGCTGCCCGCAAGGTGGGTGGAGAAATCGTTCCCCCGGCTATGTGTTATTACAGTAAACTTCCGGGTACTGGCGGAAAATGCCGCACCTGTCTTGTAGAGGTAACAGCAGGCTCAGCCGCAAACCCAACACCAATGCCCAAGCTGGTTCCATCTTGTTCGACAAATTGTATGGACGGTATGGTGGTAAAAAACTCCACCAGTGAACGCGTTTTTGAAAACAGAGGCGGTATTGTTGAATTTTTGCTCATCAATCATCCGCTCGACTGCCCGGTTTGCGATCAGGCTGGTGAATGCCACTTACAAGACCTTGCCTACGAACATGGTGCTCAAAAAACCAGGTACGAAGAAGAGCGCAGAACTTTTGAACCCATCGAGATTGGGGAAAATATTAAGCTGCACATGAATCGCTGCATTCTTTGTTACCGCTGTGTGCATGTAGCCAATCAGCTTACCGAAGACCGTGTTCATGGAGTGCTTTACCGTGGCGAACATGCTGAAATCAGCACCTATATCGAAAATGCGCTCGACACAGATTTTATTGGCAATGTGATTGATGTTTGTCCCGTAGGCGCACTCACCGACAGAACTGCGAGATTCAAAAGCAGGGTTTGGTTTCTGAAACCCATGGAAGCAGAATGTTCCTGCTCCAAATGCGCTGGAAAAGCTGTCCTTTGGATGTTCGGTGATGAAATATACAGGGTCACTACAAGAAAAGATCACTACGATGAGGTAGAGACCATCGATGATAAAACTGCCTGGATCTGTGATGAATGTCGTTTCGAGAAGAAAGACAAATCTCAATGGAATATTATAGGACCAAGAGAAGTGGATAGACATTCTGTTATTTCTCAAGGTAAGTACGAAACCAAAATCGGAAATCAACCCAAAAAAATTGAGTAATGGAATTATCCTTTATCATAGAAAAGTTTTTACTGGTTTTCATCATCTTCATTATTTCGCTTGGGGTGGCTGCCTATGCCACTTATTTCGAACGTAAGGTAGCCGCCTGGTTTCAAGATAGAATTGGACCCGATCGTGCAGGCCCCTTTGGTCTTTTACAGCCCATTGCAGATGGTGTAAAAATGTTTATGAAAGAAGACTTTATACCTAAACATGCCGATAAATGGCTCTTTATCCTTGGGCCTGGTATCACAATGTTTGTAGCGCTCATCCCAAGTGTAGTTATACCCTGGGGACCGCCTTTAGAACTTTTTGGTAAAAAAATTGCCCTGCAGGTAACTGATTTCGATTACGGGATTCTATTTATTTTTGGTGTTATTTCAATTGGTGTTTATGGAATTATGATCGGTGGTTGGGCTTCGAATAATAAATACTCACTTTTTGGAGCAGTACGTGCCTCTTCACAGATGATTTCATACGAATTGGCAATGGGAATTTCCGCCATTACTATCATAATGATGACGGGAAGCCTCAGCCTGAATGATATTATTGCAAAACAGCATGGCATGAACTGGAATATATTCTATCAACCAGTCTGTTTTCTTGTCTTTTTTACCTGTGCCTTGGCCGAAACAAACCGCGCACCTTTCGATTTACCCGAATGCGAATCTGAATTAATAGGAGGGTATCACACCGAATACAGCTCTATGAAACTAGGATTGTACATGTTCTCTGAATATGTCGCAATGTTTATTTCATCTGCGCTCATAGCTATTCTCTTTTTTGGCGGTTTTAATTTCCCCGGAATGGATTATTTCAGCGGTAATACACTGGCAATTCTAGGAATTTTGGTATTCTTTACAAAAATATTCTTTTTCATTTTTCTGTTTTTCTGGATCCGTTGGACCTTGCCCCGTTTTCGCTTCGATCAACTGATGCACCTTGGGTGGAAGGCACTTATCCCTATTTCAATTATCAATATGCTCATTACAGGTTTCGCAATAGCTTTGTATCAGGGATGGTTCTGAAAATAGTAAATTTTGATTAAACGATTATGCTCACATTAACAAATAGAAAAAAGGTAGTATCAGATAAACCCATGACTTTTATGGAGAAGATTTATCTTCCTGCAATTGTTGGTGGCATGGTGATTACCTTCAAGCATCTGATGCGACGTGGAAACACCGTAAAATATCCTGAACAATTAAGACCTTTTGCACCTGTTTACCGTGGTATGCATGTGCTCAAAAGAGATGAACAAGGCCGTGAAAACTGTACTGCTTGTGGGCTTTGTGCCGTTGCATGTCCTGCAGAGGCCATCACCATGATTGCGGCAGAGCGTAAAAAGAGCGAAATGCATTTGTACAGAGAAGAAAAATATGCTGCTGTTTATGAAATAAATATGCTGCGCTGTATTTTTTGTGGTTTGTGCGAAGAAGCCTGCCCTAAAGAAGCTATCTTCTTGACAGACAGAATTGTACCAACCGAATTTGCTAGAGGAGAATTTATTTACGGAAAAGATCAATTGGTAGAACCGCTCGATAATCGGATCGATATAACCAAAAGACAAAATAGCGGAAGAAGAACTAAATAACTGATATGGATATACTTATTTGGATACTGGGAGGACTTACTATCGGCACCGCGCTGATGGTTGTACTCAGCAAACACCCAATCAGAAGCGTACTTTTTCTGGTGGCCACATTTTTTCTAATTTCTTGTCATTATATTTTGCTAAATGCACAATTCCTGGCTATCGTAAACATCATTGTTTATGCCGGAGCAATTATGGTACTTTTCCTTTTTGTCCTCATGTTACTCAATTTGAGTCAGGATAAAATACAGAAGACAGCCTACATGCTCAAAATAAGTTCAGTCGTCATAGGTGGTTTATTCCTCATAATTTTGATTGCAGCGCTCAAAGACAGTATTGATTTTAAACCAATTGAAGGGGTAAGAACCGATATTGGTTACGTAAAAGTATTGGGAGAGACCCTGTTTTCGAAATATCTGGTACCTTTTGAAATATCTTCCATACTCTTTATTTCAGCAATGGTTGGAGCTTTGATGCTGGCCAAAAAAGAAAAAGAGATTATCGAATAAAAAACTTTTGGCAATTAAAACTGCCCGCTATAACCATGGATTATTATCTTATACTTTGTATCATACTTTTTTCTATCGGAGCCTTTGGTATGCTGATCAGGAAAAATATGATTGTCTTGCTGATGTGTATCGAATTGATGCTCAATTCAGTAAATCTTTTACTGGTGGCTTTTTCTGCTTATTATGGCAGTTCCGACCCTCAAATTTTTGTCTTTTTTACGGTGGTTGTCGCAGCTGCCGAGGCTACAGTTGGACTTTCCATTATTATTATGGCATATCGCTACCTCAAAACGACCGATATCAGTTTATTTAACAATTTAAAAGGATAATCTGATGTCAACAGAACTCATAATTGGTCTAATGATGCTGATGCCTTTAGTGGCAGCTATTATCAATGGCACTATCGGCAATATTTTACCTACTAAGCTAATTGCTATACTCGCTTGCTCAGTTGTTTTTGCGGCATTTGGGCTATCGCTCATGTTGTTTTTTAACTTTGAATCTGCTCAAAAGATATCGCTTTTTACGCTTTTAAAGATTAGAGAAACAAGTATTAACGCGAGTTTTTACGTCGATGCACTCTCTGTTTGGATGACTATGATTATCACTGGAGTTGGTGCATTGATACATTTGTTTTCAACGGCTTATATCACCGAAAAAGAAGATTATTATAAATTCTTCACCTACCTGAACCTTTTTGTATTCTCCATGCTACTATTGGTTCTGGGCAGTAATTACTTTATGTTATTCTTTGGTTGGGAGGGCGTAGGAATCTGTTCGTTTTTGCTTATTGGATTCAATTATTCAGATCCTGAAACCGGATTGGCCAATAGCATGGCTGCAAGAAAGGCCTTTATAATGAACAGAATAGGAGATATGGGATTACTTGTGGCACTTTTTCTACTCATTAATCAGTTTGGAACGCTGGAGTACACCGAAATTTATAAAATGGTAAGTGCAGAGGGCTTTGAAGTCCCAAGCAGTTTTATGATAGCGCTCACCCTCTCATTATTCTTTGCTGCTACCGGTAAAAGCGCTCAAGTTCCACTACTTACCTGGCTACCCGATGCTATGGCCGGTCCAACACCTGTTTCTGCGCTTATTCATGCTGCAACCATGGTTACGGCGGGAATCTTTCTTATCATCAGATCGAACTACCTCTTCGAACTAGCTCCTCTGACAAAAGATATCATTGTTTACATTGGTTTAATAACCTCACTTTATGGCGCATTCTCTGCGATGCGACAAAATGATATTAAAAAAGTATTGGCTTATTCCACTGTTTCACAACTTGGGCTCATGTTTGTTGCCTTAGGTACAGGTGCTTATACCGTAGCACTATTCCATGTAACCACGCATGCTTTTTTCAAAGCCTTACTATTCCTTTGTGCAGGAAGTGTTATCCATGCAATGCATCATGAGCAGGACATCAGAAATATGGGTGCTTTGAAAAAATATATGAAAATCACCCATTTTACATTTCTTATCGGAACCTTGGCGATTACAGGCTTTCCACTTATGTCGGGATTTTTCTCTAAGGATGAAATTTTGGCGAGTGCATGGATGTATAGCCCAATCGTTTTTGCCTTACTTATTGCCGTCATTACAATGACTTCCATTTATATGTTCCGTCTGTATTTTCTTGTATTCCACGGTACCGAGAGAATGGATGAACACAGGCAGCATCATCTCAAGGAAAATCCAATTGCAATGACGCTTCCACTCATACTGCTGGCGATTCTTTCTGTTTTTGGTGGAATCATCAACCTGCCTGGTCTTATATTTCACGGATCAGCGCATTGGTTTGATAAATACCTGAATAAAGGAACCGATGGACTTTCTGCCATACATCCACATCATCCCGAAGCTGCATTTACCTGGGGATTGATGATAGCTGCAAGTGCACTCACCATTGGAATTCTGCTATGGGCATATAACACTTATGCAAAACAGTTAAAAACTGCTTTGCCTGATTCAGCATTGAAAGGCTGGCAAAAGATATCTGCATCAAAGCTTTACCTCGATGAGATTTACAATTTCCTTTTTGTTAAACCTATTGATAAGCTGGCTACATCTGGCTATAAATATTTCGAAGT
>JBILRK010000181.1:0-5241 GCA_044372705.1 Saprospira sp.
TCATAGACCTAGTTTTAAGATCTAATGCGGTGTAATGCTCTGCATTGTCTGCAAAAAGTTGGTCAGACTTACTTATTCCCATATTTTGATATAGTAGGTATCCTGCGGGTAGCATAAGCAATAAAATTACTGCAGCTGCAAGATATTTATATCTGGAAAGGTAAAATCCAATGGAAACAACCTTAGTTTCTTTTTTCTCAGTAGTTGTTTTTTCCGAAGAGCTTTCTTTTTCCCAATTGTTGATTTCTGCCTGGAATTTTTCGAGTTGAATTGCATTGAAACCTTTATAAAGTTCGAGCAAGCCATAGGCTTCATCTTTTAATTCAGGGTTTTCCAAAACTTCTTTTTCGAATTCAATTTTCTCGTTATCAGAGAGCAGACCCTTGTGGTAGCGTTCCAACTTTTCAGTTTGTTCTTGGGTTAGCATGGGTTTAAATTATGTTGATTAAATTTTAAAATTTCGATTTACTAATATCTATGTCAATCTTTATCTATTTGTTACCGCTAAGGTAAAATATTTTTTTATTTTTTTTAAAATACTTAATTTTTGTACAAAATTGGAGATGATTCAATGTCCAATCATTGGCAGGCAGGATTGATACCAAGGACATAAATCTTTACTACACCTATATCTTTTGCCGTTTCGGCGCCTAAAAATCCAGAAATGTCTGCATCATTAATTTCCTGTTGATATCGTTTCACCAACTCACGTGAAATGGGCAGATAAGACCAATGCCATTTTTCTTCCTGATAACCTTCGGGGCGTTCAGGTCCCATTTTTGAATAGGGTTGACAGAATCCATACTCATGCGCATGTTTTACAAGCCATTCATATTCTTTTTTTCCAAGCGGCTGTTCCCAATATTCAGGATTTACATTGTTGATATCAATATCGCTGCCCCAATGATGTCTGGAGGTACTTGGCATGGAGTTCCATTCTAAAATTCGTAGTGCTCTTGCCTTTCCCTTTATGGAATCGGGGATAAATTGTCCATTGACCATTTGTTTGCCAAGCCATTTCCTTTCCCATATAGCTTTCTGAACACTAAAAGGGCGAGTAGCAGACATAATTTTAAATTTAATGCCTTCTTTTTCGGCAGCAGCATACATATTATTGAATGCTTCCATCGCCTCTTTGCGTATGTATATAGCTTGATCAGAATAAATCAATTTTTTAGCTGGGATGAGCACAAAGCGATTGTCAGTTGCTGGGTCAAACTGCCCCATCAAATATTTTTTAGAAATAATCTCCTTTACCCGCTCCTTATCTTTTTCGCTGAGATTAGGATCAATTTCCAATTCCTTTAGCTTGTTGCTTTTAGGCAGAGTGCTATCAGATGGGATAATTATATTTTCTGGATTTTTTCCATTGGGCTGACTATCTGCAATACTGCATGAGTAAAGACTCAACAACAAAAAGAAAACTGATAATATTTTAATCATATTTTTATTTAATGATATAGACAAGGCTGTTTGTTTTTTTGTCCTGAGCATAAGCAGCACAATTGACTTTTATGTCATTAAAAATATAAATATCACCCTTGACAGCCCTGGAAATTATTCCTTTCGTTTCAGAATTAAAGACTTCAGATTCGTTGTTTACAATGCTCTTTTTGCCCTCGTTATTTATGTGAATAAGTGTAAAGGTATTGCATTTACATAGCGAGAGCAAATTTTCATCATACAACAATACAAGCTGCCCCTGTTTTTTAAATTCCTCAGCCTTAACTTCATCAATATCGATACCTTTCAATCCAACTTTTGGCACTGGGAGTTCAGTTGTTTCGGTGTATAATAATCCTTGAGCATTGTTAACTTTATTAGTTGCGACAATTTCAATGCTTATATTAGGCTCCTTTACAAATAATATAAACAAAGTAGAATCGTCTTTTGACCTTTCAATAGTTCCTGCGGTCGTACTTAATTCAATATCGCTTGCATACATATCTTCTGGCACAGCCATCCTGATAGCGTTATATTCTCCGGCATAAACATAGTAAGCGCCCTCGCCATCATTACTCTCTACATATAGACCTATAGGATATGCTTCCTCTTCTGCTATTTCTGCTTCAGCCTCTGACGTGTAATCCAAATTTTCCTGTGGACTTTGAATCATCCATAGCATAGCTGCTGGCAATGCACATCCAGATAAAAGCAATGAAGAACTTAGAACAACAAAAAGGTTAAAAAATATCCTCATTATTTTAATTTATAATTTTGGGTAATCTGCTCTATTCTTTGGGCAAGTAAAAAATCTTTTTCAGTAAGGATATTTCCCGCATCATGGGTTCTCAAGATAATTTCAACCTTATTGTAGCTATTTTTCCAATCGGGATGATGATTTATTTCCTCTGCAGCTTGTGCCACTTCGGTCATAAATTTGAAAGCAGTTTTAAAATTAGAAAAAATAAAAACGGCTTCTAACTGAGTATCTTTTTGCTTAAAAAATTCGAATTGCATGTTTTATTTATTGAGAATACCCATAATCTCGTCCAGTTTAGGTTCCAGGATAATTTCAGTTCTGCGGTTTACCGCTTTCCCTTTATCATCACTGTTCGAAGCCTTTGGTGAATGTTCTCCCCTGCCTGCAGATGTAAGTCTGGCTGGTTCAACACCGTTTTTAATCAATTCATGTGTTACCGACATTGCTCTGCCAGAACTCAGGTCCCAGTTTAGTTTATCATCTCCATCAGAGTCGGTATGTCCCTCTACCAAAATAGAAAGCTCCGTACTTTTTGAAAGCACCCCGGCAATTGATTTCAGTGCATCGAGCCCTCTTTTATCAATTTTTGAACTACCTGATGCGAATAATAACTTTTGACTGAGTGAAACATATACTTTACCATTACGAATTTCTACTCCCAAATCACCCGCATCGGCAAATCCTTTTAGCGCATCATAAAGTTTGTTGCGCAAAGCTTCGGTTTGTGCATCGCGGTCTTTGATAGCCGATTCTAAGTCTTTGATTCTTTTTTCACGACCGGCTAATTCTTCCTCGAGTTCTTTTTTGTATTTATTCAGGTCGGAGATGTTTGCATCTTTACCTTCCATATCTTTTTTTAACTTTTCAAATGCATCTCGCTCTCTTCTCAATTCAGATTCGCGCTCATTCAAAATGGTAGTTCTCTCAGAAAGTTGCTTATCTAAATCTTTTTTCTGATTTGCAGCCAATTCCATCATCTCCTTGTACATCTGCTGCAATTTATCATGTGCCAAGTCTTTTTGTTTGGTAAGTTCCACCTGCTCGCCGTATGCGGTCTTGAGTTTATTATACTCATCTTTTACAAGGATATGGTCTTTGTCAAGTGCAGCTAGTTTATCGGAGGTTTCTTTTAATTTAGATTCCGATTCAGCTCTAGCTCTTGATTCCTGATCTGCTTTAGTTTGTGCAGATTTACGAGCTTCTGTCTCTTCAAGAAATTTTCTGTTCGACACACAAGAACTTAAAAGTCCCAAAACTAGTATAAGAGCTATACTTTTTGATATCATTTTCATTTGGATATGGTTATTTATTATCTAAAAAGTTATTTCAACAATAATAGGGTATTTGCTTTTTATAGCTGCATTTTCAGCATTTAATATCTGTAAGGAAATTCTTTCAGAAGGCAATTTATTGTTCTCAAATAAATTTACAAGTGATTTACCCTTTGATAAGGCTTGAGATAAAAAATCCTGTAGTTTTTGTTCCGATTTGGCAAAAAGCTTGACATTCACATTTATATCTTTTACACTTACCAATTGATTAGTCAAAGTCTCCAATAAGATTTTGCCCTCTTTGCTAAGATTGTTTGTAGCGCCGAACAGCAAACTATCATTCAATTCTATGCAAACTATTTTGTCCTTGCTGTAAATATAGCACCGATTTTCGGAATAATCAACTAAAGAATCCTTAAGTTTTTGGGCCAGTAAAGCTGCCTTATTTGCCATCATGCTTTGTTCAATTACTTTATCAGCGATTACTTTTTGCAGCAAAGTTGTGGTTTCAATAGTCTTTTTCAAGGAATCTCCAAGATTCTGATAGCGGTTTTGTATCTCGATATATTTTTCTTGCCAATTTTTTATTACTTCTACTTGTCGAGTTTGCTGCTCCGTCATTTCAACGGTATATACATTTTGCTGCTCACTGCATTTTTTCCAGGCCCTTCGTGCATCTGCCAGTTGCGACTTTAAACTGTCGATTTGCATTCCAAGCACAGAAACAGAATCTGCCAGCCTTTTTTGGGCAAAAAGCTGTAAATAGAAACTAGACAAGAAACAAATCAAAACAATATTTTTCATAACTTTTATACTCCAAATCTTCTCATCCATTCCGAGCCGACTACCGTTGCAGCACAGGCAACATTAAGCGACTCAACACCCGATGCCATAGGAATTGTAAGCCAGGCATCAATAAGGTTTCTATGTTGTTCAGATACCCCCTCCGATTCATTACCCATAACAAAAATAGCAGCTTTTTTAAAATCATGCCTGTAAATATTACTACCCTCCTCGCCTGCCAATCCATAAATTGAGAAGCCACAATTTTTAGCTGCTTTCAATGCCTGAGTTAGTGTTTCGCATTTTAAAATGCTACTCTTGAACACAACACCTGCCGATGCCTTTACCACCAATGGGTTAATTTTTGAACTACCTTTCAGTGGTAATATCACACCCATGCCTAAAGCAGTAGCCGTGCGTAAAATCATGCCTACATTTGCTGGTGTAGTTACGCCATCCAGCGCCAACCAGGCTTCCTTTTGAACATCTTTATTGAAATTGTCGAAGTATTGCTGTGCATTGTCCATTCCTGGTGCAATAACATCGGCCGCTAAGCCCTGATCCTGATTTGGATTTTTAGAAATTCTGGACACCTCCTCGGCACTTACCCAATTTGGTTCAATACCTTTTTTCTTGCAAAGGTTTAAAATATCTTTGATAATGTCACCCTTCGACTTATTTGCAATGAGGACTTTAGCAATCGACACATCATCCATTTCCAATAGCTCAAGTACAGGTTTTCTGCCGTAAACAGTGATATAAGTATCGCGTGGGTGTTTTTGATAGGACATTTTTTTGAAATTGTCAGAAGACAGAAATTCTATTCTCAGCCATAATCCTATCTATTTGTAAAGATGGATCAAGATCTGGCAGCTGAAAATATTGTAGATTAAAAAACATTTCTTTACAAGGAAATGCCATACAACAGCATATAAACTCCGCTACCTAATGCGATAAGACCAGCTATTACCTGATATGCTGAAA
>JBILRK010000182.1:0-5216 GCA_044372705.1 Saprospira sp.
CAAAAGATGGCGAGGAAACAGTCATTACTGACCACATTAACTTCAAATCGCCCTGGGGGCTAAGTTTTTTATTCTACCCGGCCGTATGGCTACAGATGGCCATGAGAAAGCCCATTTACCAAAAAACATTTAGAAAAGAATCTGACCAACGCCAGTAAGCTTATACCTCCTCTGTTTCCAGATCATACTTTTCTGACAGCTGTTTTGATGTTTTAGCACCTAATTCCCTCAATTTGGCCGTTCTACTCACGAGATTATCTTTCCCATTGACAAGTCGATGAAAAGATGCATGATAGGTATTTTGAACATGCTGAATTTTGTCTCCAATCAGTTCGAGTTCTTCGATAAAACTTACAAGTTTATCATGTAAGAGTCCACCCTGTCGAGCTATTTCCAGGGCATTTTTGCTTTGTTGCTCCTGTCTCCAGAGATTCGAAACGGTTCGCAATGTAGCCAATAATGTGCCCGGACCTAGCGGAATAACATTCCGCTGCATAGCATCGTACATAAAATCGTTTTCTATCTGCATTATAAGATTATAGGCAGGTTCAATCGGAACAAACATTATTACATAATCGGGTGATTGAATTCCATTCAATTGCTGATAGTTTTTCGAACTGAGTTCTTCCACATGCCTTTTTATGGATTGTAAATGTTCTTTCAAAAACTGATTTTTTTCAATGTCGTCAGTTGAACTGCAAAACTTTTCATAGGCCTTTAAACTAACCTTTGAATCTAAAATCAGATGCCTGCCCATAGGCAAATGTATGAGTAAGTCAGGTTGCAATCTTCTTCCCTCTTCGTTTAAAAAAGATTGTTGAACCATATAATCCCTACCCTTTGTAAGTCCGGAAAACTCAAGAATTCTTTCCAAAATCATTTCACCCCAGTTTCCCTGAGTTTTGGAATCTCCTTTCAAGGCCTTTGTCAGATTTTTAGTCTCATCCGTTACGAGTTTATTCAGTTCGGTAAGGCTTTTAATTTGCTCCAGCATAACTGCTCTCTGCCTATTATCATCAACATAAAAATGTTCAACTTTCTTTTCAAATTCCTGAAGTTTTTCTCTAAATGGGCTAAGTAGCATTCCAAGTTGCTCATGGCTTTGTTTCATCATTTTTTCACCTTTTTCTTCAAGCAGTTTGGCGGATAGCAGTTCAAAATCCTGCTTTAATTTCTCCTGCATTTTATTTGTTTCATTTTCATGCGCTGCGCTTTGTTCACGGTGCAGGTCAATCATCTGCTCTTGGGCTGCAATAACTCTATTCAATTCTATTAGCTCAGCGTTTCTATGCTCAATTTTATTTTCAGCATCGATTAACCTTTTCTTATGATCTTCAAAAATTGAAATTAACACATAATCTGCCTTGACTTTTTCCAAAGTCAGCAAATTTCTACTTTTGAATTTCACATAAAGATAGCCAATGGCAAATCCAAGCAAAAGGGCTACTAAACAGACTATATTATCCATGACTTTTATCTTCAAACTGGTTTTATAAACAAATTGATTCAATAATATAATTAAAATAGTTATATTGTCACCAAATATATTACATTATTTTCTCGTTTGCCAATTAATTTCTCCTCAGCGAAAGATTTTTTTAAAAAAAATCATTTTTTTTGATTCGAAATAATAAAAAATTAAAATTATCCTTACCTTTGCCACGCTTTAGAGCTAACAAGAAAAAAAATAAAGTTATGAACGATTTATTGAAATACGTACAACAACAAACTGCTCGCGATATTAGCAGCTTCGATTTTTTCAAACCCGGAGACAATCTGTCTGTAACATACAAAATCATCGAGGGTGACAAAGAACGTGAACAAACTTTTCGTGGCACAGTAATCCAAATCAAAGGAACTGGCGTGACTAAAACTTTCACTGTAAGAAAAATTTCTCACGGTGTAGGTGTAGAGCGTGTATTCCCTTTTAACTTGCCAACACTGGTAAAAGTAGAAAATCTTCAAAAAGGCCGCGTTCGTCGCTCAAGATTGTTCTATCTTCGTGCTGCAATTGGTAAAGCTGCTCGCATTCGCGAGAAAAAGTTTATCAAGAAATTGGACAGCTCACTCAAAGGTATCAAGCGCAAAACTACTTGGCCTTGGGAAACTGAGAAAAAATTTGGATAATTCCACAAAAGATAAAAATTATAAAAGTCGCCTTTCGGGCGACTTTTTTCGTTTAGATAATTTGCTTTTTTTTGATTTTCTTTAGCCAATAACTACCAATTTGAAAAAGCTCTGTTAAAAACATCTTCAATGATTTGGTCATAAATCTCTTTGACCAATTGATTTTCAACAGCGCTCAGGTCTGCATCTGCAGCAAAATCTGCAAATCTGCTAAATGAAGGCGACCAACTTTTTATTTCCTGCTTTTCGCTCTTGCATTCAATATCCATTCTTATTGACAGTCGTTGAAGCCCAACAGTCTGTCCTGGCTGAGGGGCAATTGGGCTAATCTGATATCCAGTAACAGCCCCTGAAAATTCGATATCACCTTTATTGTCACGATATTGTAGCCTTGTATCGTTTAGAATTCTTTGTTTCAATTTTTCAGAAAACTCTTGTCCTATTGTTGGAGGGGCATTTCCTGCAGTAGTTTCGAATTGCGCTACAGAAAAAGTCTTCACATCGGAACTAATGTCATAGGCATTGAACCTAAAGGTGCATGAACCTAGAAGTAAAAAGATTATTATAAAAAATGGGAACCGCTGCATAATCATTAAAATTATATTGATATCAACTTTCTTAAACACAAAAATAAGTAAAATTTCTCAAGCTTTTTATTTTAATGAACGACAACTTTAAACAAAACAGCATTCGATAATATTCATTTCTAATCTGGATGATTGTTAATGATTCATAAAGAAATTACATGGTAAATCGTTTTATCATTAAAATGTATTATGTTTGTGAGGTTATTAAATCATCAAAAAAATTGTCATGAAAAGAATTACGATTGCAAAGGGCGACGGCATCGGACCGGAAATTAGCGATGCAGTTTTAAAAGTTATAAAAGCCTCTGGTGTTCAACTTGAATTTGATGAGGTAAAAGTAGGGAAAGAACTCTATGAAAGCGGATACGAATCAGGAATTGAACCGGAAACATGGAAAACCCTCGAAAAAAATGCTGTATTCCTGAAAGGCCCAATTACTACGCCACAAGGAGGCGGCTACAAAAGTCTGAATGTTACAATGCGTAAGGCATTGGGACTTTTTGCCAATGTGCGACCTGTAAAAGCATACGCGCCATATGTGCACAGTTTTTTCCCAAAAATGGATTTGGTGATTATTCGTGAAAATGAAGAAGATCTTTATGCAGGAATTGAACACCAGCAGACTTCTGAGGTGATTCAATGTCTTAAACTCATTTCAAAACAAGGTTCAGAAGCAATAATACGTTATGCCTTTGAATATGCAAGAATGTACAACAGAAAAAAGGTATCCTGTATGTCGAAAGACAATATTATGAAAATGACTGACGGAGCCTTTCACAAAATTTTCATTGAAGTAGCAAAAGAATATCCCGAAATCACTGCAGATCACTACATAATTGACATAGGCTCTGCACTACTTGCAGATCAACCCGAACGCTTTGAAGTAGTTGTTACGCTAAATCTATATGGAGATATCATCTCTGACATTGCGGCACAGGTAGCAGGTTCTGTTGGCCTTGGTGGCTCTGCAAATATCGGTGAAAATTTTGCCATGTTTGAAGCAATACACGGCTCTGCTCCAGATATTGCCGGTAAAGGTATTGCTAATCCTTCTGGAATGCTGAACGCTGCCTGTATGATGCTTGTACATATTGGCGAAGGGGCTGCTGCCGAAAAAATTAAGAATGCTCTAATATGTACACTTGAGGATGGCATTCATACAGGAGATATCTACCGTGAAGGAGAAAGCCTTAAAAAGGTAGGCACAATGGAATTTGCAGATGCTGTAATTGAGCGACTGGGAAGACTACCACAAAAACTTAAGGCAGTAAGTTTTGGTGGAAATCTACAACCAATTAAAGTGTCAAGACCTAAAATAAAAAGAGCCTCAAAATCGCTTCATGGTGTAGATATTTTCCTCGATTGGGTCGATAAAGATGGGGAAAGCAGAAATCCTGATGTGCTTGGTAAAATTCTTGATAGTCTTCCTGCTCAAAACCTGAAACTAAAAATGGTAAGCAATCGTGGACAAAAGGTCTATCCTGGAGGAAACCCCTCAACTTATTGTACTGACCATTGGCGCTGCCGTTACCTTAATGTACAGGATGCCGAAAATGCAACATATGCCGATGTAATCAAGTTGATGGAAATTATCACTACTAACGGCCTGAACATAATCAAAACTGAAAATCTATATGAAATCGACGGACAAAGAGCCTATTCTTTAGGTCAGGGCGAGTAAAACACAAGATTTATTAATCGAAAAAACCTTCAGGAAAGTGTTTCTGAAGGTTTTTTTTACTTATTGTATTATCATTGAATACTTATTTAAACTCATTTGCCCATTTAGCTCTTTCATCTGATGAGAAAGCCCAGGCAGCGCCATTATTTTCAACTGTATTGAACATTGCATTCCATGAATCTGGAGATACAGACTGTTCAAGGATAAGATTTCTACGCATTTCCTGAATGATATCCAAAGGATTGATGAGCACCGGACAAGCTTCAACACAGGCATTGCAATTGGTACAGGCATGTAGCTCTTCATTTGAGATATAATCGAAAAGAGATCTGCCATCTTCATAGTTCTCTGCAGTCAATTTACTGCTCTTATCTTTCTGATCGGCTCTAATAAATTCGGTT
Organism: Saprospira sp.; assembly: GCA_044372705.1. Lineage (GTDB taxonomy): Bacteria > Bacteroidota > Bacteroidia > Chitinophagales > Saprospiraceae > Saprospira. The sequence continues at coordinate 4,797 of JBILRK010000182.1, forward strand.
TTATTGGCATCAATATTTTTGCCGATTTCATCTGCCCTATCGCGAACATCCATCATTATTTTTCGGGGCGACAATTTTTTACCTGTGAGATTGGCCGGACAATTTGCCGTGCAACGTCCACACTCAGTACAGGTATATGCTGCCAAAATCTGCGTTCTGCTTAAATCAAAAACATCGCTAACACCAAACTTAGGAATTTCTGTTGATGATGATGCTTCGGCACTTGGATTGAACATAGAAGCAACCTCTTTTTGAATTGATTCCATATTCGCCATTTCTCCCTTAGGATTGATACGGGCAAAAAAGGTATTTGGAAAGGCAAGTAAAATATGGAGATGTTTTGAAAAAGGCAGATAAGCCAAAAACGCAAAAACTACCATAATATGTCCCCACCAGCCAATACGCTCGGCTAAATGAAGG
>JBILRK010000183.1:0-5207 GCA_044372705.1 Saprospira sp.
CATTCTATGCACAGTATGCTCAGGAAATCAGAACGCCTGAATTTGACCCTTATCAGCTCGATATCAGACTAAAAGACAGGTTGGATGCGGCATTAACACCAGGCGCACGCGACTCCATCCGCCGTCAAGCCGAGACTGTAAGAACTATTTCCAGTTTCAATTTTACCAATGTGCGAAAGGAAAGAACATCGAAACTGATGTTGCCTATAGATATTTCCAACTTTAACTTTACCTATGCGCAAACACGAAATATTTTCCGCTCACCAATTGTAGCTTTCGAAGAACGCAAGGAAAACCGTGGGGTAATTGATTATACCTATGGCCCTAAATTAAAACCCATCACGCCTTTTGCCAAACTTTTCAAAAAGAAGTATAAGTGGTTGGCTTTGATTCAGGACTTTAATTTCAATCCTTTGCCTTCCAATATTGGTTTTAGAAATGAGCTTCGCAGAAACTTTACAGAAACGACTTATCGTTTCTCGCAGGATGCTTACAGTACCTGGTTCGACAAAAAATTTGTTTGGAACAGAGACTACACAGTAAGCTGGGATTTAGCAAAAAGTCTGAAACTGAACTTTACGGCTACAAATTTCTCCATCATAGACGAACCAGTTGGCCGAATCGACACCAAGGAGGAACGTGACTCTGTTTGGTCAGGAATCCAAAACCTAGGCCGAAATAAAAATTACAGGCATAATGCGACGCTTTCTTATCAGCTGCCATTAGACAAAATTCCATTGCTTGATTGGATAAATGTAAGGGCACAATATACCACCAATTATACCTGGAGTGTGGCGAGTTTGAATACAGATTCGCTTGGAAATGTAATTACCAATTCTCATGGGCGTCAGCTTAACGGTGATTTTACCTTTACCAAACTTTATTCAAAGTGGAAATATCTAAAAAAGATTATGAATCCACCTGCGCCCAAAAAGCCTGACAATAAAACTACGCCAAAAAATACGCTGCCTGATCCTAAAAAGCCGGACGATAAAAAGCCCGATGATAAAAACAAAAAGGATAAGGATAAAAAAGACAAGGAATACGAACCTTCTTTAGCAGAACGTTATGCCATCCGCCCTCTTTTGCTCCTACAACGTGCCCGTCTCACCTATCAGGAAGATTATAATACATCTGTACCTGGTTTTATGGGACAAAGTAAGATATTGGGGCAAGATTTTAAACTGGGTACTGCGCCCGGCTGGGACTTTATTTTCGGATTACAGCCAACAGGGGCTGCCTCTACCACTGCCTGGCTCGATAGAGCTGCTCAGCGTGGTTGGATTACCGAAAATATTTTCCTCACACAACAGGTTTTACAATCTCATACAAAGACTTATTCTGCTAAGATAACTCTGGAGCCTTTTACCGATTTTAAAATTGACGTGGATTTAGATAAAAATCTGACAGAGAATTTTGCAGAAAGCTTTAAAGTGGACACTTTTGGCGGAACTTACCGACACCTGAATCCCATGGAAATGGGCTCTGTTACTGTGTCTTACATGCCAATACGTACTATGTTCGACAAACCGCTTACGAGCCAGGATGGCGATAATTCATCTGTCAATTTCCAAACCTTTGAAGAAAATCGCCGAACAATTTCTCAACGTGTTGGAGACAATTTCGGCAATTTCAATCCCCACGACGATTCGACAACAAATCCGGGATACCGCGAAGGCTTTGGCCGTTATCAGCAACAGGTACTCATTCCTGCTTTCTTGGCAGCTTATGGTGGTACCGACGTTAATAAAGTCAGCGTTGATGACATCCGTAAAATATTACCGATGCCAAACTGGAAATTAACTTATAACGGACTTACCAAACTAAAACTCTTTAAGAAATATTTCTCTAGTTTCAGTCTAACACATGGTTATCAGTCAAAGTTGACAGTAAATAGCTTTGCAACTGACTTGCGTTTCCAGGAAGATCCCGATCAGAAAGATCCGAACAGTCAGAATTTCTATGCATCTTTCCAGATTCCGACCATTCTGATAAGTGAACAGTTTTCTCCTTTGATTGGTATCGATTTCAGATTGAAAAATGATTTATCAGGCAGATTTAATTACAAACGCTCAAGAAATCTTTCTATGAGTTTTCTCGACTACCAGTTGAGCGAATCTACTACCGAAGATCTTACACTCGGATTTGGATACAGGCTTAAAAACATAACTCCTGCCAAACTAAATCCTTTCAAAAAGAAAGGTGCCGATAAAAAACCAAAAGACAAAACCAATTTCAGTTTCGATTTTGGCAAAACCATTCCGAAAAATGAAATGGAATTTAAATTCGATTTCTCCTACAGAGATGATAAAACTGTAAATCATATCCTCGACCAGGACAATCATGTGGCTACTCGTGGTATGAAAACCATCCGTATTTCGCCATCAATAGATTATATCCTTAACAATAGACTTACTTTCCGTCTATTCTTCGATTATAACAGAACGATTCCAGCTGTATCTTCCTCTTTCCCTGTTACAAACACCAGAGGTGGTCTTACTGTTAGATTCTCACTTTCACAGTAATTATCCACTCAAAATATTTTTAAAGCTGCTCCATAAGGGCAGCTTTTTTTATTTCCTGTTATCTATAAGTGACTGAATGTGTTTTCATTCCTCAGATTTATAAATTCCATCAATATTTTTAAAAAAAATTCAAAACTGACGCAGGTCATATTGCATTTGGCTTTCTGTCATTGAATTGGGGTTCACAGCGGTCTATCTTTGTATCATAAATAATCGAAAACGAATTTAAAAATCATAAAAATATCAACGTCATGAAAAAGTTATTCATCCTCGCCTTCGCTCTTACAGCTTCTTTACTTTTTGTTCAGTGCAAAAAATCTGAAGTGCTTACTGAAGAAGTTATCTCTACAGAAAAATCTTTGGGCAACCAATTGACTGGTACTTCTTGGCAAGTAATCTCAGCGGTTTCTGTTCCAAAAAATGTAAACATTAGCTGGACTGTGAAACATCCAAAATTTACTTTTGGTAACGACTATATCGAAATGAAACTCGGAAGAGATATTTGCAGCAAGCATTATTTGTTTGCAACTGACAATATCACAGTTGATTTTGCATCTTGCACCATTACAAATCAAAATCATCAGCAATTGTCCGATTTGTTGGAAGGCCATTTCCAATACATCATCTCTGATAACGGCGATGAAATGATCCTAAAAAACAATGCAGAAACTGAAATCGTACTAAGAAAAATCAATCAATTGGGCACTACAACTCCGGTTGCCACAACAGTTCCAACTGTTGCTAATGTTCAATAAAATACATTATAAACAACAAAAACTAATAATATAAAACATGCCCCCAAAGAGTTAATCACTTTTTGGGGGCAATTTCTTTTGTTCTACAAAAATAATTGAAACGTTTTAGTATTATATCAAATCCTTTATATTGTTTTATAAGTTATTTTAATATCATCCCCACAAAAGTAAGCTCTGCTGTCTTTCGTGGTAAAAACAATATCTTTATCGTGTTTAACTTCTAAAGTTTGATTATCAAGCCATTTTGCTGATATGCTTTTTCCTTGTCCCGTAAAGTACAAAACAGCGCTACCGCCACCGTTAATGAGTATTTTGTCAACTCCAGGTTGCCACATCATCAACGAGCCTGTTTGCTGATAAATACCATTAGTAAAAAATTCACTTACCGTAAATAATTTTTTATTGTCTGGTGCCATTAAACTTATAATATCAACTTGTGTAAATTCATACTTAGATTTTATTCTTCTTTTGGCTTTGTCTTTCTCTTTGGAGATTTGATTTAGGAATTTTCCTAACTCTTTTTTCCGTTTTTCTATTGCCTTTTCGTCTGCACCAAGCCCTCTCCAAATTTCAAGATCCTTGTAGCTTTCAATAATTTCTTTTACCTGATTATAAATTATTGGATCCAATGATTTTGTCTCCCATTGAGCCAATGCAAGTGCGAATAGGCAATTGTTACGGTCATCAAAGTCATTAAACATAGTCTCAAACTCATCCTGAATTTGTTTAGAAATCTCAGCAGGATGTTGTCCTTGATTATATAAGTCGATGAAATTTTGATAAATATCAAGGAAGCTGTCGTTACCATCTATTTTATAGCTCCAAGTTCCCATTATCAATTTGATATGCTCTATTAACTTCTAATAGGCTCCAAAGTATCTTCTCATAAACCATTCTGCACTTAGCAAGAAAAGTAGGAGAAAGAATATCCATTTCAGATGAATAAGCGATTGGGTTTTTACGCTGTCATAAAGTACAGGTTTGGCAAACCCTTTGGCATTTATCATTTCTGCCAGTTTTTCCATCTCATTCGGATATACTACCTGACCGCCATTCTTACTACTCAATAGATTTAAGAGTCGGTGATCTGCTGTTGTTTCAAAAATTTCCAGCTGTATTGACTGTACAGTAAACTGTCCACCGGCTTTTAAGATTTCCCCTTTGTAATTCGTTTTTGCCTCAAATTTATAAACTCCTGCAGGATACATTCCGGCATTTAAGCTATAGGAATTTGAAGTTCTATTAAAGGTGTATGGAAACTTTTTGCCTGCTTCATTGATGATTTCCAAAGTTGCATCGGGGTCATTAATCCGCTCGTAATTTTCATTGTAGAGCTCGGCATCGATCACTATCTTTTCATTTTCACTATACAGATTGCTACCTGCAAATGCTCGGAAACGGCGTTTATCTTCTTTAGTGCCTAGATATTGAATAATTTTACCCGTCAACTCATCAAAGAGGTCGAAATTTTGACGTTGCATATGATCAAAAATTCTCCATTTCCAAATTCCTTCTCCACCAAGAACTGCCAGTTTTACCCCGCGTTCCTCACCCATAGCCAATAGCGGATAATTTGTATTAACCGTTCCTATCTTTTGTGTTAACAAAATCTCTGCATCGGCCCTTACTTTAAAATCACCAAACGGAGTTGTAATGGGCGGGAATTTATATATGTTGTCGCCCAATTTTTCATTGACTATAAAAGATTTAAAATTTGGATTTAAAACCCCTTCTACATCGTTGGTCTGATTTATTCTACCATTGATGGTCATGATAGATTGAGCCTGATTGAGTGCCGACAGGTCGCTCTGTGTCCCAACAATATACCAATGCGGTATTTTCTGATTCTTTAGTGTGCTGATAACATCTGAAATCGGGTTAGACTTTGATGGTAGCTGATGTAAAACAACAAAATCGAATTTTGCTA
>JBILRK010000371.1:0-3403 GCA_044372705.1 Saprospira sp.
TATCCGCAGATTACTTCTACCAGTTTCATCACCGGAACCGGATTCATAAAATGCATGCCAATCACCTGTGTCGGGCGTTTTGTTACGGCTGCAATTTGCGTTATGGAAATGGAAGATGTATTTGTGGCAAGGATACAACCCGCAGGTGCATGCTCATCCATTTGCCTGAATATTTTCAGCTTCAGGTCCACATTTTCTGTGGCGGCTTCAACAATCAGCTCCGCATTTATAGCTACTGCCGAAAGATCTGTATTGGTTGTAATGTTAGCCAATGTTACCGCCTTCTCATCTTCGGTAAGGCTGCCCTTGCTGACCATTCGATCCAGATTTTTTGAAATGGTTGTCATAGCCCTGTTTAGTGCATCGGCCGATACATCTACCAGTTTAACACTATGTCCTGTCATGGCAAATACATGTGCAATTCCGTTGCCCATGGTTCCAGCGCCTATTACTACGATGTTTTTCATGATACTTTTCTGATTTTTTGTATTTTTACGTTAAAAGTTATAGATTTTATTGACTAATGCCTTTAAAAGCTTCAAATATAGTCATATTTTGTATTCTGTTTTTACAAATCTCCTGCTTTTGCTGTTGATTTTTTCAATTTGACAACTTTTTTTTGTCATTGTTTTTTAAGTAAATTTTACTTTTAATGGTATATTTTGCCTCTGATTTTCATTTGGGTATTCCTTCCTGGAAATCAGCTTCCTCAAAGGAACGTGAAATGCGTGTACTTCGCTGGCTGAATATGATTTCTGAAGATAAAGCATTGAAATCTATTTATCTGGTTGGCGATATCTTCGATTTTTGGTTCGACTATCGCAGGGTTGTACCCAAAGGTTTTGTGCGAATTCTAGGGAAACTGGCAGAATTGAGTGACAGGGGCGTAGAGCTCCATCTTTTTACAGGTAATCATGATGTTTGGTTTTTTGATTATTTTGAAAAAGAACTCAATGCAAAAATTCATCGAAATCCAATAGAAATTAAAATTGCGGATAAAAATTTTTTTATAGCACATGGAGATGGGCTCGGCCCCGGCGACTATGGTTATAAATTCATAAAAAAAATATTCCGTAATCCTTTTTGTCAATGGCTTTTTCGCTGGCTTCATCCCGATATTGGGGTTGCTATGGCAAACTTTTTTTCCAAAACCAGTCGTGCTTCGCAAGATACCCACAGACCTTTTCTTGGCGAAGACAAAGAATGGCTTATCATTTTTGCCAATGATAAATTAAATAAAAGTCCTCTTATCGATTATTTTATTTTTGGTCACAGACATTTGGCGCAGGATTTGGTTCTCAAAGATGGTAAAGCGAGATATGTTAATCTTGGTCATTGGTTCGGCGAGGGTAATTATGCTGTTTTTGATGGTCAGGAACTTCATCTGAAAAAATTTGATAAGTAAAATGCCATTTCTGAAACTCTTTTTCAATTTATCATTAACGCTTATTGCTGCTCTTCCTGCCTTAATTGCTCAGGATTTGCCTCCTAATGTGTTAATTAAAAAGATAGAACTTAAATCCCATTTTGTCGAAGTTGACAGGATGCAACAGATTTATGCAGTCAGCGATGATCATACCCTTTTAAAATTTTCAGCTTCCGGCGAATTACAAAAGTCCTTTAATGAAAATAGTCTTGGTGCAATAAGTTCTGTCGATGTCTCCAATCCTTTTCAGCCTTTGGTTTTCTACAATGAATATCAAACCGCTGTAGTACTCGATCGCAGCCTCAGCGAATTATATCGTTTTAAACTTTCTGAACTCAATTTCACCCAGATTGATGCCCTTGCGCTATCTTCCGATAATATGCTCTGGTTGTACGATCCCAATAATTTTAAATTGATAAAATTTGAAAGCAATGGCACCGTAAATCTCGAAAGTCCTGATTTGAGTTCAATTCTCGAAAGTTCATTTTTTCCAAAAAGCCTTCGAGAAGCTGAATTTAAAGTTTTTGCAAATGACCCTGAAAAGGGAATGCTTATTTTTGACAACTTTGGCAATTTTATCCAAAGATTAAGTTTAAACGCTATCGGATATTTTCAGGTTTCAGGTACTTTCCTAATCTGGATGGATGCTGATAATCAGTTGCATCGTTTGCACCTGAAGACTTTCAGGGAGCAGATAAGCCCACTAACCGACCTTGGAATTGATAGCAAAGATTTGCTACAGCTTTGCATCATGCCCAATTCTTATCTTCTCCGCTATCCCGACCGGATTGAACTTGTCGAAAAATCAAAACCTTAATCAACGTACACGTAGCAGCTCTTTCCAGCTTGTGGTATATCTTGGACTGCGAAACTGCTCCAATTTTTGCCAGCTGTTGCCTTTGGTAACCGACGCTGCTGCGCAACCAAGTGTTCCTTTTCCGTATCGTGCATTGATTTTGTCTGTAACTGTCATCAGTTTCCTGGTTTTAAGGTGTAGTTCGGGTTCCTGAAAAAGATTGAGCTGTATATTATCTTCGGGCTGCAGGTCATAAGCCATGATGCCGCATTTTTTATAATTTCTTCCGGGTAGATAACATAGTGATGCTGCTTTCCAGGCAGCTTTAATCAGTTCGGGCGTATTCGAAGTGGCAATTGGCAATTGGATAAACTGTGAATAATAACGTCGTCCGTCCGGACTTTTATTGTTGTAGGGGTTCACCAACAGAAATACCGATATGGCAGGCGTTACCTGACTGTATTTGCGCAATTTTTCACCCAGTCTTGTGGCAAAGTTGGCAAAGGCTTCGAGGATTTCTTCTTTCGAGTACACATCGCGTCGAAATGCGCGGGATACCACCATGTTTTGTCGACCTGCCGGATTTTCTTCCAGGTCCATACAGGGAATACCTTTTAGTTCTTTTAGCAGGCGCAGGCCCTGAATGGTAAAGTTTTTATAAAACCACTGCTCGTTGCACTGCATCAGCTGCCATACATTCATGATGCCAGAATCATTCAGCTTACGCCTATAAGCCGACCCGATGCCCCAAACCTCCGAAATGTCTATTTTTTTCATCAGTTCCTCCTGGCTGTAAGGGTCGCAGATGATATGCACGCCTTTTCCGGTCACTTTTTTCGAAATATGGTTGGCCAGTTTTGACAGCGTTTTTGTCGGGGCAAATCCTATGGAAATGGGAATACCCGTGCATTGTTCCACGTATTTTTTGATGCGCATGCCTTCCTCTTCGAGCCACTGCTCGGTCTGTTGGTAAAATTCAAAACGCATAAAGGCTTCATCTATGGAGTAAACTTCAATTTCGTCACATTGCTGTCCCAGCAGGTTCATCACCCTTGCCGATAAATCCCCGTAGAGCTGATAATTGGAGGAAAAAACATGAATTTTATGCCTTTCTATCAGATCCCTGATCTGCCAGTGCGGCAAACCGTTGGCAATGCCCAATTGCTTTACCTCGTTAGAAC
>JBILRK010000184.1:0-5175 GCA_044372705.1 Saprospira sp.
TCCTGCATTAGCCGCAGCACTAAAACTTTCTCCATAAATCCCAACGCCATTTGCCCCAACATAACCATTGATTGCAAAGGTTCCCAGAGCATTTGTGGCACCTGTATATCCTGTTCCATAAACAGAGAAAACATCTGTTGAGGATGAAGTTATAGCATTGTAAACGGCTTTACCATTTGCTAAAAATCTCATTCTTTCATACAATGCCGCAGCACCACCTGTTTTTATAACAAAGGCCTGAGCATCGGTAGTTCCAATAAAATTGGTACCTGCTGTTGTGCCACTGTTACCTACAGTGTACCAAGCATCGGTAGATGCTGTGCCACTTCCACCTTTTACAAGTGAACCGTTTGCATCAACAAAAACAGCCTTTAATGGTGTACCGTTTCCTGTAAATGTACCTGTGGATGACAATCCGTCAATTCTGAGACCATTGCCCGAACCTGCAATATGCAGTTTCTCAACTGGCGTGGATGTACCAATACCAACGTTTTGTGAAAATAAATTAGGTGCAAGTATTACACTTAAAAAAATTAATAGTAAATGATTTTTCATATTGTAGTATTTTTGTTTAACTTGTATCAAATATAGGAATTAAATTTTAGAAATAAACATTTTTTAATGCAACATTTTAATGTGATATTTCTATAGAATTAGTTGTTTCTCTTTGTATTATTCTATCCAGATAGGAAAAAGAAAAATAATCAGATGATTTTATAACCTGCGTTATTGATACGGTACAGACCAAATTATTATTACGGCTCATAATCAAGCCATTTTCTATATCATCAGCACCAGCTGTTTTATGAAAATTTAATATTTCAACAGCATTTTTTGGCATTTCTGAGTTGAGCCAGTCTTGAAACCAAGAAAGCCTCATTTCTTTAACTTCATCAGAGTACAAAGTGCTTGAAGACCAGATATGTGGCAAATTAGCATCGAGTTCTTTTAGATGTTTCTCAATACCATCCCATCTGAAATCGTATAACTTACCATTATCGAAAATTACCATAGTAAAAGGCTCAATTCCATCGAAGTAATAATTTGAAATGAACTGAGGGGTACTGTAATCAAAATATTCTAAAACAACCAAACCTCTGCTTTTGCGGTAAGGCGGTTCATGTTTATGTTTTTGAAAAGCGCCATTTAACAGACATACCAATCTATTATCGGCAGAAGCTGAAATCCAGGTGCCTCCATGTTTTGGTTCCTTGGGAAATAGCAGATTATTTGCCTCGTCATGATAAAGTTCCATTGGCTGCCTGCTTGGCGTTTCATCCCGGTTTGAGGTCAGACAGAATTCATCGTTGCCTAATGGCAGATAGGTTACTGTGCACATTTTTAATACTTTTTGGTAAGTTCTATCTTGTTTTCAAACATGGATTTCAAACGACCGTCGTGGGTAACAATTATGAGTGTGGCTCCGCTTTCTTTGCTCTGCTCCAATAATAAATTTACCACCTCGGTACAATTGATGTCGTCTAAGCTTGAAGTGGGTTCATCGGCCAGAATAAGCTGTGGTGAGTTGACAAGGGCACGGGCAATAGCTACGCGCTGCTGTTCTCCCTGGCTTAACTTTGATGGCTTAGCCTTGAGCTTGGCCCCCAAATTCAAGCGTTCCAAGATTGTTTTTACCTTGTCTGAATTCTGCTTTTCTCCCGAAAGGTATTGAGCGGCCATTAGATTTTCTTCAACATTCAGCGACTTAATCAAATGTGATTGCTGAAAAATAATTCCGATATGTTTTCCTCGAAAAGCATCCAATTTAGATTCCGAAAGAGCAGACATATCCGTTCCATTTACATTGATTGATCCGCTTTGTGATTTGAGCAATCCACCAATGAGATGTAATAAGGTAGTTTTTCCACATCCCGATTGGCCCAAAATAAGCCAATGAGCACCTTTTTCGCAATTCATATCCGGAAATGAGAAGCTATTCTCATCGTTATAAGCAAATTTTAAATCCTTTGTCTGAAGCATAAATAAGCTGTTTTTCTTTCTTTAAAAAAGGGAAGACACAAATTGCATCTTCCCTTTAAATTACAGTTTAAATCCTGAATTGTTTATTTCTTTAATACAATTTTGGCAGTAACTACTTCCGAACCGATGATTAAACGTGCCATATAAAGTCCGGCAGGATAATCTGATAAGTCGGCACTATATTGTTGAACTTTGGCATTATTCGAGGTAAAGCTTTGTACAAGTTTGCCATCCACCGCATAAATATCGAGTTTAACCTCAGTTTCTTCATTCAAAGAAAGTTGGAAGTTAACAATATCAGAAGTTGGATTCGGGAAAATATTCAAAGATTCTACCACTTCAACATTTTCAACCAATGAAGGAATTGTATAATCAACAACAACAGTCTGTACTGAACTGCAACCATTGATATCGGTAACAGTAACGGTGTAAGTACCTGCAACTAAACCACTGATAGAAGCAGAGGTAAGACCTGTATTCCAGAGGAAGTAGTATGGCGCTTGACCACCGCTTACCGACACATCGATTGCACCACCCAATTGAACAGCTTCGTCCTGCACATTATCAACTGTTATTTGTACCGTGCTAACGATGTTCATATTTGTTGTGATATTGGTCTGACAGCCATTGGCATCTGTTACCGTAACTGAATAAGATCCATTGGCAACAGCATTGAGGTCTTCTGTTGTAGCTCCGGTGCTCCAAAGATAGCTGTAAGGCGTAACACCACCAGCAACTGAAACATCAATCAAACCATCCACCAATACTCCGCAGGAAGGACTGGAGGTATTAACGGCATTGAAGCTCAAGGTAGTTGGTCCATTTACGGTATAGGTATCGCTGTAGACACAAGCATTGGCATCTGTTACAGTAACCTCGTAGTTGCCCGTATTGAGTCCATTTAGATCTTCTGTTGTTTCACCTGTACTCCAGATATAAGTATAAGGTGCTGTACTTCCGTTAACCGTGAGGTCAACAAAACCTGTTCCGCCATTACCACAAGTTAATGAATTTGAACTTGAAGAGAGCGTTACAGATGAGAAATTAAGTACATCTTTGGTATCAACTATTCTACAACCATTAGCATCCGTTACCGTAAGTGAATATAGCGCTGGATTTTGAACAGTTATTGTCTGAGTAGTTTGTCCTGTGCTCCACAGATAAGTGGCTAAGTTTGCTGGTGCACTAATATCGAGTGTTGAATTAGTACAGATAGTTGTGTCATTTCCAATATTGATTGGAGAAGGTATAATAATTCCAACATTCACAGGGAAACGGGTTGCACCACAGGCTATAACTTCGGCATAATATGTAGTACCGAATACCAAGGGACCTGTTACAAAAGTATCTGAAGTAGATAAAACAGCACCACCTGTAGGTACATCATACCAATTGATACCACCTGATGGTACAGTAGTAATAGAACCAGACTGATTTAAACAAGCGTCATTTACAGAGAATACTGGAGTAGCTGGAACAATATTTCTGCATACAAAGAAAGTATCATTTGCCGAATTGGCATCGCCAATCAACTGAACAATTACCTGGAAGCAGAAAGTTCCACCGCCAGTAGTGTTGATATTTCCAACATTTACATTGGCAGTTTGACCAGTTGCTAAAGAACCACTGTAAGAACCAGTCAAGGTTGTATTTACAGGGCCAGTTACGTTCACGGTTACGTTCACGGCTGTAACTGAAGCCAAACCGCTGTTACCAACTGTTACATCAACAGTTTGAGTAGCATTTTCACAAATATTTGCCAAAGGACTTACTACGCCAATAGCAATGGCATCATTGTTTACGAGGAAGATTTCGTCAGCACCAATATCTGGACGAGTAGAACCTGCAGAAGGTCTTTGGTCTCCATCAATATCAGAAGCGATAGCGATTGTGCTATCTGCAGCTGCGTGAAGTAGCACATTTTGAATATGCAAATCTGCATTGGTCAAACTCACATATTGAGGATTCACATTCAGTGAATTCTGGTCGTAACCGAAGGCATTGGTAGTTCTCCAGTTATTGAAAGTATAATTTGTGGTTGCATATCTGATGGTATTAACACCAGCGGAGAAGAAATTATTATTGTCCATATCGAGTTGAGCAGTGTTTACCGTACACTCAAATGCGTATGATGTTGCGCTTGTACTCGAAGTTGAGAAGATATTATTTCTAAAATCCATTGTACCTGAAACTGGGGCAATAATATAGGCACCATTACAGCTTGTTGCAGTTGCTGAAGAACTGGCAAAGGTATTGTGCCAAACATCAACTGTTCCGCAGGTTGTCATATAAAGTGCGTCGTCGGCGCGGCTAGTAACCATATTGTTACTAATAACAGCGCGTGGACCGAATGAAGGATTATTGGCACTTGAAAGATAAATTCCCCAGTCGATAGTATGTATTAAGTTCTTCTGAATTCTATAATAAACCGGATCGAATAAGTATAAGGCTGCTGCAAGTGTAGAACCTGTTATAGAAGTAATGGTATTACCTTCAATAACCAAGGTATCAATCTCATCGGTATAGACACCATAATCATCATAACCTTCGATCGTATTATCAATAATACTGATATTGTGAATTGGATTATTTGCATCTCCTTCGATATGAATACCCATTTCGCCACCATTGATGGTATTGCCTTCAATTAAAAGATTGTTGGCTGTATTACCTTCGGCAAAATCATCACTGATTGAAGCAGAAGCAACAATACCTATTTTATCGGCAACACCTGCAAACCAGGTAGCATGGATTACATTGCCAATGATTTTGTTATTATCGGCCTGATTGATTAAATGAATACCATGTCCTCTGATGATGCCTTGAGCAGTTGTTGAGATGGTCATATTCTGAACTGTAACAAACTGTACCTCATTGAGCAGCACGGTAGCAAATTTTTGAGCGCTTCCGTCATGTGTCAATGTTACAGAGTCTGTATTAACACCATTGAAAGTAACCATATTTGTAAGGCTGGAACCAGGTATATTTCCTTCGAGTGCCAATTGTTGACCCGTGTAAACACCAGGTGAAAGATCAAAAGTAACAGGGCCGCTTACACCACACTGATAAAGTGTACTGATTGCTTCTGCAATACTTGGAAAATCATCCGTTGGTCTACCAACAGTGTACTGACCATTCAGACCAGGACAAATAAAGATACGGAAAGTATCGTTCGATGTTCTTTCATCCTGTACA
>JBILRK010000185.1:0-5172 GCA_044372705.1 Saprospira sp.
GATCAACCTGCTAAAAATGCGTCAGGATATTGTACGCATGCCAATTACCGAAATGGGTTGTGCTGGTGGCACTTCAGCTTTGATTTATGCCTATAATATTCTGAAAAATAATCCAGGTAAAAAAGCTGCAATTATTGCCTTCGAGTCGCCCACAAGTACCTTTCAGCATCAGGATTGGGACATGGCCAATATGGTCAGCGCAGCGATTTTTGGCGACGGAGCAGTTTGTGCTATTCTTGGAGAAAGTGATGAACTGAAACCAGCTATACTTGATGGCGAAATGTACCATTTTTATGATGAAATCGGCATGATGGGCTTTCAGGTAAGCAACAGTGGTTTGAAAATGATTCTGGATAAATCGGTTCCCGAAAAAATTGAAACCCATTTCCACGAAGTTCTTTTTTCGTTTTTGAACAAAAACAATTTAAAAATAGAGGATGTGGAACATTTGATTTTCCATCCAGGAGGTAAAAAAATTGTACAAATTGTTGAAGGCCTTTTCCATGATTTGGGTAAAAATATAGATGAAACCAAGAACATACTTCGCGATTACGGCAATATGTCCAGTGCTACGGTGCTTTATGTATTAGATCGCTACTTACAAAAAAATATACCCGCAGGAGATTATGGCATGATGCTCAGTTTTGGCCCTGGTTTTTCAGCACAGAGGCTTTTATTGCAATGGCAAAATTGATGTCTAAAAATTCAAAATAAAATAAAGTAATTCTCCCTTCTAATTTCTGTTTTAGATTTTTTATGACTTTTAAAAATAAAAAATACTTTGCCCTGATCTTGGGAGCTTCGGGTGGAATTGGTCTGGCTACAGCAAAAAAACTGGCAGAAGAGGGCATGAATCTTTGTATTGTTTACAGAGATCGAAAGGCTGATGCACGATTAACTGAAAGCTTTTATGAAGAACTTGCTGCAAAACATGAAATTGAAGTGCTAACATTAAATGCAGATGCAGCTGATATAGAAACTATTAATGATATCTGTCAAAAACTCTATGTTTTTAAATCAAGAGGATTCTTTGTAAGGCTTCTGTTGCATTCGGTTTCAAAAGGTAATCTTAAACCCTTGGTTAAATCAAAAGAACGCAATCGTGATTTCTCAAACGATGCGCTGGGGCAGTCTTATAAAGTTTTGGATGAAGAAAAGAAGAAATTTATATCTGATGAATTTCTATTAGACAGCAGCGATTTTCAGTTAACCCTTCAGCAAATGGCATTAAGTCTCATAGATTGGGTAAAAATCCTTCACGAAAATGCACTTTTCGCCGATGATGCCCGAGTAATAGGCCTTAGCAGTGAAGGTAATCAAAAAGCCTGGGTGAATTATGCTGCGGTATCCGCCACAAAAGCCGCTTTGGAAGCGATTGTAAGGTCAATTGCACTCGAATATGCTCCTTATGGAATACGGGCCAACATCATACAGGCAGGTGTAACAGACACCTCATCGCTTCGTAGAATTCCAGGTGCCGACTATCTCAAAACTGGTGCCCTATTTAGAAATCCAATGGGCAGACTTACTAAACCCGAAGATGTAGCCAATGCTGTTTATCTCCTCTGCAGGGATGAAGCCGCCTGGATTAATGGCGCATTATTAAAGGTCGATGGGGGAGAGAGCATTTGCTAAATGGACTATTTACATACTAATTTAAGTCCTACGAAATCTTACTGTTTCAACAGGCAATTTCATCAAATTACAATTTAGGGTTCTCTGTTATTGCTTATAAACAGCGGTAGCTCAAAACCCAGCGCTTCGAAGCTTTTACGTATTTGTAATTGAAGTTGCAGTGACGAAATGTCATAATGGTCATAGTCGTGATTGTTATAAATGTCTGATTGCTCTTCCGGACTTAAACTGCCATATTTTTCTAATAGTAAACTGTGTTGTGTATTGTAATTCCATAGGAATTTAAAAAAATCAATCAATTCCTGGCCACAAAAGTTGATAGGATTATCTATCTGCAGGTACTCATAATAATTTCCTTCCTGATTATACTCGTAATCCCAAATTAGCGGTAAATCTTTGACTAAGTGCTCATTTTCCAGAACAAATGCTATTAAATCTGTTTCATTTTTAATGCTGTCATATTGAAGATTAGCTTTTTTGATTTCAGCTGAAAATTTTGCAATAAAATCAGAGATTGACTTTAAATCTGCATATAGACTCACAAAAGACGACCACTTCATCCTTGAAGAAAAAATATTATTATCATCTATCAGCTCGTAAGTATAACTATGGTCTATAAGCCATTTGTTCAATTGACTAAGGTCAATAAATTTTGGCGGTTGACAAATTATTTCATTGTATGCAGCTTTAGCCATTTCGACTTTTTGATAGTAAAGCTCCGACTTGTAAAAATCTATTTTGTCGTCCTCGTCAAACATCAGATCCATTTTGGCACCAAGATCGTCAATCTGCTCATCAGTTTGAAACTCGCCACAAGCGAAAATGTCTTTAATGTCGTGATCAATTACATTAAAGATTAGATTTAGATAATTTTTTTGGCGGTTTCCAATAAAACTATAGCCTATTGAGCCAGAATTGTTGCAATCGCAACTATTACATCTGCCGCTCTTTATAATCAATTCGTCGTTGTCAACTCTAAGGCTGTTAAAAACCAGTTCCAGGGCATTTAAAAAAATCTCTTTGCTGCAATCGTTATAGCTGTATTCATCTTTCAAAAACGTGCGCAACCCCTCAATATCCATCTGGGCAAAACAGTAGAGAATGTTATCAATGTAATTCTTTTGACTCATTTTGATTTATTCTTGAAATTGCTTCTTATGAGTTGAACCCTTTAAATATTTAAGATAAAAATTACATATTGTTTTCAATGTATGAAAATTTAAAGTTTAATCTTTAAATGATCTCTAGAATGAAATCAGTTTTGTAAAACTAAGTTAAGGGTAATTTTGACGGCACCCCCAAATCATCTACAAAATTATTGCCACAAATAATATTGCTGCATTTTATTAGCGATTTAATATGAAGGTTCAATACGGCATCATAATTATCTTTTCTATAACCACCAAAAAGTGCGAGAACAACTGCTAGCGGTAGTTTTTTAGCATCAGAAACCTTGTTTACCCATTTGGAAAAAAGCTCGGCACATTTTACCCAATATTCGGTATTCATATAACCACCCAAATCGTCCTGGTCATGACTGTCGGCTCCATGCGCAAAAACGA
This sequence comes from Saprospira sp., assembly GCA_044372705.1. Taxonomy (GTDB): domain Bacteria; phylum Bacteroidota; class Bacteroidia; order Chitinophagales; family Saprospiraceae; genus Saprospira. The sequence continues at coordinate 3,198 of JBILRK010000185.1, forward strand.
CATAGTGAATTTTGTCCTCCAGGATGAGGGTTGATAGACTATTCAAGTTATCTTCGAAACAACTGAGATAGCTTTCATTTCTTCCGGATGGATTGTAATTGCAGCCATCGGGAATGGCCTTATTGAGCAGTGGATTGAAATTTCTTGTATCTTCAATGCTATTACCAAAATGTCCGTCAAGATCGAGAAAAGCACAAACTTTAGCGCTTTCTTCATATAATTTAACAGCTGAAATAACCTGCCCTGAAAAAGTGCAAAACCCCGAGCCACTAGTTGGCCTGGCATGATGCATTCCAGAAATTGGCGCGAAACAGACTGTATCGGGATTTTCGACAGCATATTTGCTAGCAGCATAGAGTGATCCTGTCGTGTAGGGAAGACTGTTTATGAGATTTTCTGACCAGGGCAAACCATTCGAGCGGTAATTTCCTGTCATATTGAACACATTGTCAATATACTCTTTTGTATGTGCAATTTCAAAATCCGTTCTGCTGATGGGTGCAAAATTATCGGTAATATCAAGCATTGAAGCAAAGGCGCCCTTCTTGATTTTTTCAATGAGCAGTGCCGGTTTCAAAGGTGACTGAGAAAATGATTTCTCCTTAATACTGTCGAAACAGACTTGTTTATCGGTATAAAATGTCTTAATTTTTGTTTTTCGCATTGCAACTAGATGGCTAGAAAACGTAGAATGTAAAATTAAACATTTTATCTATTGCTAATATTGTTTTAATTATTTATAAATTTTAAATATTCGCAAGGGAATTTCAATAAAGAACTCCTGCTCAAATATGTCATAATATCAGAAGCTAATCAATTTTAAGGTTTTGTCCCCAAGTTTTAGGAAATACATTCCAGTTTTGAGTGATATTTTATGCTTTTGTTCCGTTGAAACTAGAATATCGCTGCTTACTAACTTTCCCGAAATATCAAAAATCTGAAACTCCTTGCCGATATATTCCTCCTTCGTGATAATCTTAAATTCGTCCTTGTATGGATTAGGAAAAACTTTAAATTCAATTTCCTTATTTTCTAAACTTGCCAAACTTGGGTTCAATTCAATTGCACCTGCATTGGTATTTGTTTGATTTCTTAAAACACCGAAAAAATCGATCAATATACCCGCATTATTTGGAACAGACATTATCAGTTCGGGATTGTAATTTGAATTTGGAGCCAATTCAAAATTAGCTAGGCCAGGATTCATGTATTCTGGCACATTAGCAACAATTTGATCATTTGAAGCATTGTATGAAAATCCCGGATTCATATTGAAAAGGTTATAAGCACTTCTCAAACCTGGTTGTGGATTTAATGGTGCTTGTAAAAGTCTGTTATTGTTTAGACTATCTGCATTGGCCGAGATGATATTACGATCAATACTTATATTATTAAAACTAAAATTAGAGACAGGCTGCCCAAGAAAAACATCATGTGAAATGCTTACGGGAGAGCCATTTCCAAATTGTTTTCCAATTATTGTATTATGCCTAATCTGAATATTTGAATAAATCCCATTTTGAATGGCACTATAAATGCCCTGCCATAGATTTATGCCGCGAGTATTCAATATTATATTATTTTCGATATAGATGTCTATTATGTAATGATTTGTCACAAAAGCAGTGAAAGCTTCCAAACCAGTTAAAATTCCTGAAACATTCTTAGAGACATTATATATGAAATTTCGGTGTACATGTGCATACTCCATTTTGTCAAGGTAAATATTTGCATAGTTGTCGTGCAATAAGTTTTCCCTTACTTCAGCAGTATCGCAAAAATCAAAGTTAATTCCCTCTCCGGAATTGTCGTGCACATGATTATTTAAAGCCTGAATTTGGCTTGCATTCCAAAATTTTATGGATGAACCCCATTGCGACTGTGCCGTATTGTAATTAACTGCATCGTGAACATGACAGTTTGTAACCTTGAAACGTTTTGCCCTTGGTATAAGTACCGAAGAGCCATTAGCGTT
>JBILRK010000186.1:0-5171 GCA_044372705.1 Saprospira sp.
AAATTGGTATTGGTAGTTCATACAGATTGATCACTAATTTATATGCAGCACCCGAAGCCAATTCGCGCAACGGTTTGGGTGAGCGTTTTATTAATAATGAAGAAGAATGGCCAAGTTTTGGGGAAGAATTATTGGAAAAACCCGAGGAAGAAAGGCAAATGACTTATGCCGAAGTAGGTTGGGCGATTGCTGCACCTATTCTGGAAATGGAAGAGGGACACCGAGTGGTGAATATGAAGCTGAATTTTGAAAAGGCCTCGATGTACACACTCAATTTATTGATTAAAGATATCAGTAAAAATCAGGATATTTCAAGAGAAGATGCCTTCTCAAAAGTATTTAAAAATAGCTTGAATATTTATTTTTCGGCATCTAATGGCTGGGTAAAATCACATACTTGTGAAGTTTTGCCACCTAGCGATTGGGCAGATGCCGAAATAACCATAGTGGCTACACTGCCATCTTCTGCTCCCGAAATTATTGCATTCAATGCTGACTTACACGGAAAAGGTTTCAGTACAAAACATCCTGTAATGAAGATTGTGCATCAGAATACTGACGTTGTGTTTTCATATTCTTTTCTGAAAGAACTGATGCTTGAAAAGATAAATATCGATGTTACGGTACAGGGAGTGAAAAGACTGATGTTGTTTAATGAATATGGCATTTTGGAATCGAGTATCCCTTTCCAGCCTTTTGGAGCAGTACCCAAACCGGGATCCTATTTGCTTGTGGGTAAATCGGAACTTTTCAAAAAGGAATTGACAGATTTATCAATCAATCTGGAATGGCACAATTTGCCCGATAATAAAAAAGGCTTGAGGGGATATTACCGCGAATACGGACTCAGCATAGCCAATGACAGCTATAAGGTTAGAATCTCTGCCCTATCTGATGGCGAGTTTTGTCCTGCCCCCGAAAATAATATCAGACAATTTAGACTTTTCGAAGATCACCCCGAAGATAAATTCAGGTTGAACGATGAAACTGTTTTTAGTGATTTTGACCTTAAAGCATTGAATATTAAGCCTGACTATAGTTTAAAACTGCCTACGGTTTTCAACAGTGAGCTGAGAAGTGGATATTTCAAAGTGGAACTTACTTCGCCTTCGGTAGCATTTGGTCATGATGATTATCCTAATATTTATTCCAAAATAATAGCCTATAACGCCAATCCTAAACGCAAGGGCCCTGAACTTCCTTTGCCAAAACAACCTTGGATTCCGGTGGCGCGTTCCGTCTCGCTCGATTATTCAGCGACTTCTTTGGTAAATGTTATCTCCATTGGCACAATTAACAGAGGCGATGCAGTTGCTGAGGAATTGTATCATGTCCATCCTTTTGGCGTGATTAAAACTTTTGAGAAAGGCAAACCTATGAATCGTTCAATGATTCCCGCTTATGATGAGGACGCCTATCTATACCTTGGTATAACAGATTTTAATCCTCCTTCGCAACTTTCTCTTTATCTCGAATTGAAAGAAAATCTGGATTATTTCTCCATGTTAAAAGGCAAGAGTTCCGATTCAAAACAGGCCGAAATTGTATGGAGTTATATGGCAAATGATGAATGGAAAGAATTTTCACAAACTCAAATTCTGTCCGATACTACCTTCTCTTTCAACAATTCAGGTATTATTACTTTTGATGTTCCTCGCGATCCAAGCTCAAATAATAATATTTTACCAAAAGGGCAATATTGGATTAGGGCAGCTATTAAGGGTGACGCAACAAGAATGCCTAAGGTACTTCATGTTGCAACTCAGGCTGTTTCGGCTACTTGGGTTGATAATGGAAATGGATTTGAACATTTGAAAAAATCTTTGCCAGGAGGAAGCATAAAAGGTCTAGTAACAGGAATGCCACAAATTCGTGAGGTGAATCAGCCATTCAAATCCTACGCAGGTAGGCCAGGAGAGGTGAAAAAAGAATTTTATACCCGCGCAAGTGAGCGATTGAGACATAAAGGCAGAGCAGTTGCTGCCTGGGATTTTGAACGTTTAGTTTTAGAAAGATTTCCCGAATTGTATCAGGTAAAATGTGTTACACATGTAGGCAATGAAAAATTTGTTGTCAAAGGTAATGTTGTGATTGTGGTTGTGCCTCGTTTCAATGGTGAAAATAACCGCTTGCCAATGGTAAATAATACTACCCTTGAGGCTATAAAACAGTACCTGAAACCTTTGGCATCTCCATTTGTGAATATCGAAGTGCGTAATCCGATTTACGAACGTGTTAAAGTAAGTGCAGGTGTTCAGTTCGAAAAAGGCAAAAACAATGGTACTTTCCTCAAAAAACTGAATCAGGAAATCATGGTATTTATGTGTCCCTGGATGTATGGTGCCGATCGTGAGTTGGAACTGGGCGGACAAATAGCAAAAGATGTCATTTTGAGCTATATTGAAAAAAGAGATTATGTCGATTTTGTTACCAAGTTCTCTGCAGTGCAGGTATTTCCTACCGAGAAAGGTTTCGATGTTGGCGATACGGCTATAGATGGATCTTCCTCTCCGGTCATTAGGGCAACAACGCCATGGTCCGTATTGATTCCGTTTGCTAATAATCCGATTTTCCTAATCGATGACCTGAGCTTCCAGTCACCAGAGAAGGCAGGAATTGATTCGATGTTGCTTGATGGCGATTTTGTAATGACTGAAGAAAAGGAATTTGAATAGATTTTTTAAATTTTCACAAACAAAAGCAATCGAAATTTGATGTAATTTCCGATTGCTTTTGTACTTTTGGAACTGAACAACTCAAAAAACCTACCCTTAAACATGGCTTTACTGACGCGCAGTACCCTCAAAAACCTTTTCAAAAGAGGCATGGTTCCTTCCGAAGTGAACTTTGCCGATTTGATTGATTCGACTGTAAATAAAGTCGATGACGGATTCTCTCAAAGCAGTACAGATGGTTTTATGTTGGCTCCCCAAGGACCAAACAACCGTTTATTGAGCTTTTTTGAAAGTATTCGCGATCCTAAAGCCGCCTTTTCCATTTCGATGAATCCAAGCCCGCACAGTCAGGGGCTTAGTTTTAACGATGATGAAAATAATAGCATGCTTTTCCTGCGCAAAGGTGGAAATGTAGGGATAGGAACCACCTTGCCAAACTTTAAACTGGAGGTGAACGGTATGGCTGGTATGGCAGGCCGGGTTGGCACTTTTGCAGTGGGCGAAATCCCTGCCGATGGCCGTTGGCATCCGATTATTACTGACCTGGAAGGTGTGCAGGCTTTTGAAATTATGGCTCATGCCGCTGGTCGCACTGGCCGTGGGAAATATGCTTTGAGTCATGCAGTTGCACTCTCAACCTACGGAAAAGGATCAATCCGTCATGTAAAAGCAAGCTATGGCTTCTTTTGGAGAAAAATCAGCTTCCGTTGGACAGGCAGCGAATCAAACTATAGACTCGAGGCGAAAACTGCTGGCAATTACGGATTTTTAGATGCGGAAGAAAAACGTCAGGCAGTCCTCAGATATTGGGTTGCAAAGCTTTGGGATGATACCAGCATGCTGCCAAAAGGTATGACGACTGTAGTAGTTCCAAAAGATGAAAAACCCAAAAAGTAGATAGCGATGGATTGTACTAATTTCCTAAAATCAGAATTGCCCCTCTTACTTTCAGAATTGCATCCAGCATCAGCGCCCAAATGGGGACTTTTTTCTGCGCAGCATATGATTGAGCATTTAAGTGGTGTTATAATGATTTCGAATGGAAGATTTGAAGCTCCTGCTATGTACGAGGAGGAAAGACTTTCAAAAAATTATAGCTATATAATTAAAGAACAAAACAGGATTAAGCGTAATACTAAAGCGCCTATACTTCCAGAAAATCCATTGCCCTTGCGTTTTGCCACTTTAGCTGAAGCCAAGGAAAAGCTACTAAAAAGTATCGATTCATTTTTCGCCTTTTACGAAGCAAATCCCGACATTAAACAAATGCACCCGGCATTTGGGCTGCTAAATTTTGAAGAGTGGACATATTTTCATTGTATCCATACACAATACCACTTGGATCAGTTTGGCTTATTTGAAGGCGGAGCAAGGGAATAGACCTATTTTGTTTTTCTTACAAGCGTGTATAAATTGGAACTGAATTGTAGAATATCTACTACAAGGCTATCGTTTTTGAGCGATTTGATAGCTATAGTGCCAATTACCTTTTCATCTGAATTGATTAATTCAACAGAGTTTCCAAAGAGCCGATAACGTCCGCTGAATTCAGATGGGCCTAAGCGGCATTGCATTGTTTTATCTTTGTTGAAGGTAAGATCAACTTTCTCTGAGGTCCAACTGCCGTACAAATCATCGGTTTTGTAATTGTTGCATGCCGCAAATAAAAGGAGCAGGGTTGAAATAATCAGTATTTTTTTCATGACTTTTCATTTAACAGTTAACATTGCAAATCAGCTCCATCAGTGTATCAAAATGAATCGCCTTTTCGAAAAGATGATCATTGTACTGAGTTGCACTTAATTTTAACGTATCAACCTTGCCGTTAATTGCATGTAAGGTAATCATTAGATTGCCAAATTTCTGATTTCTTTTTTCACCGTAGCTCAGATTAAAGCCTATGGGAGGTTTAAGATAGTGCCTTTCAATTATTTCAATACAGATACCTTTTGAAATAGTCTTAGAATCTGAAACCTGAACCCAATAATTTTCGTCGGTGGACAACTTATTTTTTAAATAATCGAAAAGAGCGGTAAAATCCTGCTGATGCCAGCGGGCATCATCAAATTTGATAGCAAAGCCGTTCACAGATGGAATCGTTAAGAAAGTTAAGGCGTTATCGCAACGACCCCTTGTACGGTAGGATATATATTCATTATAAAGCCAGCTGAGACTATTGGTTTTTGCAGTAGATGCTGACCAATTTTTGTAATACTCATTATCAGTTTCGCAGCGTTTAATGACGTCATGGCATAAAACCTTCTCATCCTGCACTTTATTTTTTAGTGCAGCCTCTTCATTATATTGATAGCTCGAGAATATGTTCTTTAATCTTTCCCAAAAACGCATAAGTGGTAGTGCTTGACCTGGACTATTCAAAAATATTCTTTTTAATTAGGCTATATTTCTTTTTTAATGGCAATTCTGAGGAATAGGTTGTAAATTTACCCCATCAAAGTCATAGATAGGTTATAAACAAAGTAAAGGCAAGATAGT
>JBILRK010000187.1:0-5170 GCA_044372705.1 Saprospira sp.
GCTCTGCTCCCTGCGATGCGAGGAACAGACTGAACAAAGATCGGCATCTGAAAGATTATGACATTTTTTGCAGAAGCGGATATTGTTGCGCATGCCGCTAATCGCAGCGCAAAAACTTTGTACCGATTCCTTATCGCGCTGCAACAGATGAAGCGCAAGGCGCAATGCCGACTTTTTTCCAATCCCCGGTAGTGTGGAAAGGGCATTTACAGCATTTTCGAGCAGTTTGGAGGAAATATTCATTTGAAAATTTGAAAATGAGGCAATTTGAAATTATTTAATTTTAAGATTTGAAAATTCGAAGAAGAAGCAATTCGTAAACTTTGGGATCGATGTTATCTGCTTTGAAATTAGAAAGATGTTGTTCCAAACAATTTAGAAATGAATTAGTGTTGATTAGAAACTGATTTAATTAGTAATTTTTTGTATCGAGACATGTATGATTCATCTTCAAATCAGCACATTTTCAAATTTTCAAATTAAAGAATCGTATCGTCTAAAAACTCCTGTTGTCCCGGATAATCAGTTGTATAATGAAGTCCACGGCTCTCATGTCTGGTGGCAGCCGATCTGGTGATAAGATAAGCAATGGTAATAAGGTTGCGCAATTCGCAAAGTTGAGGCGAAATGGTGGTGTTATTGTACAACTCTTCCGTTTCTTCATACAACAGGTGCAAACGGGCATAGGCACGATTAAGACGGACATTACTGCGTACAATACCCACATAGCTACTCATGATTTCTTTGAGCTCCTTTGTACTTTGGGTAATAAGTACCATTTCATTCGGATCGGAAGTGCCTTCTGCATTCCAAGCGGGTATGCCCTCTTTCCACTCCAGACTGTCGATGCGTCCTGAAAGATCCAAAAATATACGGTGTCCGAATACTAGCCCTTCCAGCAGTGAATTCGAGGCAAGTCGGTTGGCGCCGTGCAGTCCAGTACTCGTACATTCGCCACAGGCATAAAGGTTGTGTATAGAAGTTCTGCCTATAGCATCTGTTTTTATACCACCACACAGATAATGGCAGGCAGGCACAACCGGTATCATAGTTTTCATGGGGTCTATCCCCAAACTATCACATTTACTGTAAATTGTCGGAAAATGTTTTAGAAATTCTTCCTTGTCCAAATGTCGGCAATCGAGAAACATATTTTCGGTACCACGTTGTTTCATCTCATTGTCTATGGCACGGGCAACGATATCGCGCGGAGCAAGTGATTTTCGAGGATCGTACTTCTGCATAAATTCATTGCCATCGGCATCTTTCAGAATTCCTCCAAAACCACGCACTGCTTCAGACACTAAAAAGGCTGGATTCTCTCCGGCCGGATTGAAAAGCGAAGTGGGATGAAACTGAATAAATTCCATATTTTCAACCCTTCCCTTAGCACGATAAACCATGGCGATTCCATCGCCGGTAGCAATAACCGGATTGGTTGTGGCCTTGTATACCTGACCTGCTCCACCCGAAGCCATGATGGTTGCTTTGGCCAGAATTGTCTCAATTTCATTGGTTTTTCTGTTGATGGCATAACAGCCATAACATTCAATATTGGAACTGAGGCGGGTAATCCAACGGCCCAAATGATGTTGGGTAATAATGTCAATAGCAAAATAGTGATCGAACATTTCAAGATTGGGCAATTGCTTGGCCTTTTCAAGTAAGGCACGCTGTATTTCCCAACCTGTAAGGTCTTTATAGTGTAAAATTCTATTCTCCGAATGACCCCCTTCCCTGCCCAAATCATAAATTGAGCCTGTTTTGTCCTTGTCGAAACGGGTGCCCCAATCTATAAGCTCATTTACACGTACAGGTCCTTCTTTTACTACAATTTCAACTATTTCCTCTTTGCAGAGCCCATCGCCCGCATCGAGTGTATCTTCAATGTGTTTTTGATAAGAATCTTTATTGTCATCCCATACAGCGGCAACACCACCTTGAGCATAACGGGTATTACTTTCACCTGGATCAGTTTTCGTTAGAACAGTAACTGTTTTATCGGGATGCTTTTCGGCCATTTTTATCGCGAAAGTAAGCCCTGCAACACCAGAACCTATAACAAGCACATCTGTTTTTTTCATACTATTCAGATTATTATTTAATGCCCTATTCTAAAAACAAACACATACTTTTCTCCTAAAAAAAAGCAAGATAGTGACTTTTCAGCTTTAAAAAAAATAGTCAATACCAATTACAAAATTTCGCCGTCTCTTGCCTCTTATTTAACTTAGATTTGCAAATTATGACTGAACTTTCAAGTGCATTTTTTGCATCGGCAGTCTTAATTTATTATCTTTGACAAAAATCATTCATGAAAGTTTTTATCAGTCGAAAGCTCAGCGAGCATAGTATTTTCAAAGAGAAGTTAAGTTCAAAAGGAGTTGAAGTTATTGACGAATCGCTTCTTGAGTTCAGCCCGCTGAATTTTGAAATACCTCAAAATTTCGACTGGATTTTCTTCTACAGTAAAAATGGTGTTGAGTTCTTTTTTCAAAAAAAAATAGTGTTGAGTTCCAATGTTAAACTTGCAGCGATTGGTGCAGCTACAGCAGATGTCATTTTCAAACATAGTGGTTTAAAGGCTGATTTTATTGGTGACGGAATACCAGAAACAACAGCCGAAGCTTTTAAAAAAATAGCTGCCGAAAAAACTGTTCTCTTTGTCAGAGCCGAAGCATCTAAAAAATCGATACAACAAATACTTATAAATGAGCTCAATGTTTTGGAACTTATTGTTTACAAAAATGTTCCAAAAAATGATTTTCCTAAGAGCGATGCCAACATATTACTCTTTACAAGCTCATTAAATGCAGAGGCATATTTAAAAAAATATCCCCTTGATTCAAATCAGCAACTAGCAGCAATAGGAAAACCTACAGCAGAAACGTTAATGGCAATGGGTTATACTGAGGTTTATATCGCTGATAGTCCCGATGAAAATGCTTTATCAAATCTTATTTTAAAAATATCAGAAAATAATAAACCATAGGTTTAAAAACAAAATGTTAAATATTTTTTTATTTTTTTGAAACAAATACTTGCATTTATAAAAATACTGTGCTATGTTTGCAGTACAGCAATAGAAAAAAGCTGTTAATTTTGAATATTTGACCAAATATATAAAACAAATTATTGCACTTTTTAATTACAGAAACACATGAGCAACAACATTGAAAAAGAAAATAAACTTAAAGCCTTGCAGGGCACACTTGAGCGCCTGACCAAAACCTACGGAAAAGGAATTGTAATGAAACTGGGGGATTCTCCAGTTGAAGCAGTAGAAGCTATTTCAACAGGCTCAATCGGGCTCGACGTTGCACTCGGCACTAATGGCTTCCCTAAAGGGCGTATTATAGAAATATATGGTCCTGAATCTTCCGGTAAAACAACTATTGCCATCCACGCCATTGCTGAATGCCAAAAGAAGGGAGGCATTGCTGCATTTATTGATGCAGAGCACGCATTCGACCGTCATTATGCCGAAAGACTGGGTGTAAAAGTTGATGAATTGGTTTTTTCACAACCCGATTATGGCGAACAGGCACTGGAAATTGCTGAAAATCTTATTCGCTCAGGCGCAGTTGACATTTTGGTAGTTGACTCTGTTGCAGCACTTGTTCCACGCAGCGAAATAGAAGGCGAAATGGGAGACTCTAAAATGGGTCTGCAAGCAAGACTTATGTCTCAGGCTATGCGTAAACTTACTTCTGCAATCGGACGTACCAACTGCTGCTGCATTTTCATCAATCAGCTTCGCGAGAAGATCGGCGTAATGTTCGGCAATCCCGAAACAACAACCGGTGGTAATGCACTGAAATTTTATGCCTCTCAAAGACTTGATATCCGCAGAACTTCTACTGCACTAAAAGATAAGGAAGGCAACCAGACAGGTAATCACGTTAAAGTTAAAGTGGCAAAAAATAAACTAGCGCCACCTTTCCGTACCTGCGAATTCGATATTATGTACGGTGAAGGCATCTCCAAAACAGGTGAAATTGTTGACCTTGGAGCCGAAATGAACATACTTGAAAAAAGTGGGGCATGGTACGGTTACAATGGAACTAAAATTGCTCAGGGCCGCGATGCTGCAAAACAATTTCTGATGGACAACCCAGAAGTTGCCGATGAAATCGAAGCAAAAATCAAAGGCGAACTTCTTGGATTATTCAATGACGACGAAAAAACCGTCGAAACAGATAAGAAAAAACCAAAAAAGGCCAAATTGATTTCTACTTCAGAAGACGATTTGGATGATGACTTATAATAAATAATTAAAAGTCTGTGAACTGAACCGCTCCTTTCTTCAAGGAGCGGTTTTTTATTTGTTGTGTACTTCTAAAATTTTAAAAAAAAGTTGAACTTTGAAGCTTAATTAAATGAGATGGATTTTTTGAATTACATACTCGATCAATTAGCCTACAAGGAAAACCAACCGCTAATTTTCAACACAGGTCTTTTTTTCCTGTTGTTTGTAATTTTCTATGCCATTTATATAGGTACCCAGCACTTAAAAACTTTCAGGGTTTTATACGTACTAGCCTTTTCCCTGTTCTTTTATTACAAAAGTAGTGGCATATTTTTCCTATTACTTATTGTTTCAACTGTTTGGGACTTCTATTTGAGTATTGGAATTGAAAATTGTGGGTCGAAACAAAGAACAAAACGATTTTTGCTGCTACTATTAAGTCTTGTGGGAAATTTGGGTCTTTTGTTCTATTTTAAATATACCAATCTTTTTATCGACAGCTTCAATCTGTTGTCAGGGAATAATTACAACACGCTCGATCTGATTTTACCTGTTGGGATTTCTTTCTATACCTTTCAGACAATGAGTTATACCATCGATGTTTACAGAGCTGATATGAAAGCAGAAAGAAATATCTTTGATTTTGCTTTTTTTGTATCCTTTTTCCCTCAGCTCGTAGCCGGTCCTATTGTACGTGCCAAAGATTTTATCCCGCAAATTAGAGAAAAACTGTCTCTAAACAAGATTGAAATGGGCACAGCTATTTGGTTTATATTGGCTGGATTGATAAAAAAAGCAATCATCTCTGACTATATCAGTACCAACTTTGTCGATAGGGTTTTTATAAACCCAAGCATGTATTCCGGAGCTGAAAATCTTTTAGCAGTGTATGGATACACCATTCAGATTTATTGTGACTTT
>JBILRK010000188.1:0-5169 GCA_044372705.1 Saprospira sp.
CAGGTCGAGTAAAGATTTTACAGCAGGTTCTGCAATGACATATTCTACTGCCCAATTGTTGGTATTGATATACAAAACACCTTTTAGCAGTTGAAAGCCATTTTCTTTTTTTGGAAAAAAACTGATTACAAAACTACTGTCTTTATCAGCGCTATATAAGGTATCTTCCAGACGGAATTCATATGGTCCAATGCTGCCGGGGCTTATCGGATTGATATATTCTTTGTCGAGTACAGCAATCAAATCGCTGTAAAAGGAGAATGGCTGAAAGGCAGTTGCCAAAGGTGCAAAACCAGGATTTGGAAAACCCGACACTCTTGTAGCCAAAATCAGCTCTTTATCTTTATCAGGTTTTTTGAAATGTCTTTCAGTAAGCGATTCCATTAACATATAATAAATACCAAGCTTGGTACTGTCTCCAGCCAGAATGTCATCGCTAATTTTGGGGGCATTTTTTTCGTCATAAACAATCACCTTGTTGTAACTGCTGTACTTAAAGGACCATAAATTTTCAGGATTATTTTTTTTGCGATTTTTGATAGCCTTTCTAATGATAGGATAGGCGGGGTTCTCTCCCGCTATTACCACTACTGTTTCTGTATTTATACTGCTTTGTTTTAGTTCAATCAGCAGCTCGCTTTGTTTGAGCAGGTTATCAAGAGGAATCCTTTTTTCTTCATAGCCAACATAAGAAAAAATCAGATTTTTGGATGTTTCCTTAATGCTGATGCTAAAATTGCCATCTATATCAGATACAGCGCCATTTCTATCATTTGTTTCATCGCTAGCAATATGGACAAATGGAATCGCAGTTTTATCCTGCTCATCGATTATTTTACCAATGATTGTGATTTGAGCAGATAGCGAATTGATTTGCAATAACAAAAATATAACAAAAAGGAATTTCATGTTTTGGTTCTTTGCTCCAAAAATATTGATTGTTTCGCTTTTATTAAAGATTTTTTTGCGAACAGTCAATTATTTGTAAATTTGAAAAAAAATAAGGGAATGACTGCCGCATTAAAATCTAATGGAATAAGAAAAAGAATCTATGTTATCATGGATACCGAACAGGAAAATCCTGATTGGGCGGCTTGGTTATTTGAGTTTTTTATAACTGCGTTAATCATTCTAAGTGTTGTATCAATTATTGCAGAATCTTTTATTGACAACAGATATGCAGGTTCTATTGCCGAATGGACAGAAAGAATGGAGCGGAATAAGTCTTTAGAAACCTATTTTAATTATTTTGAATTATTCACATTACTCGTTTTTACTTTCGAATATTTTCTTAGAATTGTTACGGCCGATTACCGTTATCCCAATGAGAAAAATTGGATGAGGGCTGCCTGGCGATTTATGAAATCGGGAGGTGGAATTATCGATTTTATCGCCATTTCCCCTTTTGTCTTTCATTTGGCAAATGTTGATTTCCGTTTTTTGAGGGCTTTGAAAATATCGAGATTGCTTCGCGTGTTTAAGTTAAATGCCTTGACACGTTCTGTGGGAATTGTAGGCGATGTATTTGTCGAAAAAAGAAATGAATTGGGTGTCACCCTTTTTGTCACCTTTATAATGCTTTTGGTCTCCTCTACGCTGATGTGGTATGTGGAAGGTTCGGTACAGCCCAAGGCCTTTCCCAACATAGTAGCAACCTTTTGGTGGGCCATTGCAACACTTACAACAGTAGGATATGGCGATGTTTTTCCTATCACAGCATACGGAAAGTTATTGTCGGGAATGATCGCTGTGCTTGGTATTGGCATTGTTGCCCTTCCAGCAGGTATTTTGTCATCAGCATTTATTGAAAAGCTTGAAAAAGAAAAGGAAAAAAAATTGGCTGCCTCAAAAGAAGATAGATTAGTTGAGGGCAATTCTTCCAGCAAGGCATGCGCTAGTCAGTTTGGTCAGCAGTTTTCTTATTGTCCCTATTGTGGCGACAAATTGGATAATGAAGGAAAACATATACATTCTTCGAATTAAAAAAATATGAAAGTAATTGAATTGGCTTCGGTTTTGGCAGGTCCTTCGGTTGGAATGTTCTTTGCCGAAATGGGTGCAAAGGTTATTAAAATCGAAAATAAAAATACCGCTGGCGATGTAACAAGATCATGGAAGTTATCATCGGAAGATCCGGAATCTAATATGTCTGCATATTATGCTTCTGTAAATTATCATAAAGAGGTTATTTTTCTCGATTTAAATGAAATTACAGACAGGGCCTTGCTTTACGAACAAATTAAAGATGCAGATATTGTTATTGCCAATCACAGGACTCAGGCGGCTAAAAAATTGGGAATCGATTATGATACCATAAAAGAACTGAATCCTGCTGTTATTTATGGAAACATTACAGGTTTTGGGGAAGAGAACGATCGGGTAGCCTTCGATGTAGTATTGCAGGCAGAATCTGGATTTATGTACATGAACGGTCAAGCCGATGGTCCTGCAACCAAGATGCCCGTAGCGCTGATAGATGTTCTGGCGGCGCATCAGCTGAAAGAGGGCCTGCTTTATGCCCTTTGGCAACGCGAAAAAAATGGAGCGGGTGCCTATGTTTCTGTGTCTTTGATTGAAGCGGCATTGTCGGCACTATCCAATCAGGCAAGCAACTTTCTTATGGCTGGGCACATGCCCGAGCGTATGGGATCGAAACATCCAAATATTGCGCCTTATGGAGAATTTTTTAATACCAGAGATGGAAAACAAATCGTACTGGCTATTGGTAATGATCGTCAGTTTCAAAATTTATGCAAACTACTCGATATTCCAGATCTTGCAGAAAGTGCTGAGTTCATAAATAATTTTTCAAGATTAAAACATAGAGAAAAATTGGAAAATGAGCTTCAAATAGCTGTTATGAAATTTGAAGCAGACTATATTCTCGAGAGCGCAAACAAAATGGGCGTGCCACTTGGGCTAATAAGAAACATGAAAGAAGTGTTTGAAATGCAGCTTGCCAATGAAATGATACTTGAAGAAGAAATAGAAGGAGTACAGACAAAAAGGCTTAAATCACTAATTTTTAAATATTTAAAATAACTATTTTATGTTTGACGAAACCTTGGATGAAACAGTAAAGTCGGCTCCAAAAAGAGTTGGTTTTGGCCCTAGATTGGGTGCAATGCTGCTGGATGCTTTATTATTGATAATTTTAATTCCACTAGTAACTTGGGCTATTGTTTCTGGAGGAGCATCCGATTTTTTAATTCAAAAAGGCATTGATGCACTAAAAGTAGAAGATGATGCATTGGAAATGTTAGAAAAATCACTTGGCGACTTGTGGGTTTTTTATTTGGTAGCTATTGCAATTGGGGTAACATTTTCGATAATTTATCATCTTATAGAAGGATTTTTTGGCGCTTCTCCTGGAAAAATGATACTGGGCCTTCAGGTAGCAAATGCAGATGGGAGCGGGGCTAATATCAATCAGTATATGAAAAGGTGGTTGCTTAAAAACATGAGCAGCGTAATTGGCATTCTCAATCTTATAATGCTTAGTCCAGTTCTAGACCTTATTGGTTCAATTATCGGTATAGTCATTTTCATTGGATGCTTTTTTGTACTTGGCGATAACAAACAGGCGCTGCACGATATCCTGGCAGGTACTGCGGTCTTTCGGAAAAAAGATATTGTTGATTAATTATTATCTTATTTTGATTACTTAATGTTAAAATAAATAGAGGCTGCCCATGCTTTTTGGACAGCCTCTATTATTTTTTCATAGTTAGAGACAAAGTAATTTTAAAAATATTGGTCTTTAAAATTTTGGCTTCATGCTATTAGTGTTTATTAAAACTACTTCATTATGAGTAGCTTTTCTAGTTTTGTGCTTTTTCCGTTTGTAAATTGAAGATAGTAGATGCCGTTGTCTAAATCTCTGCTGCTAATTTCATGCACACCAGAACCAAGTTCGTAGGCGGCATGTTTTTGGCCTAATTGATTGAAAATTATAAGATTTAAAGAGTTGCTTGCGCTGAACTCAACACTGAATCTGTCTGAAGCGGGATTAGGAAAAATATTTACAGTAAAATCTACTGATTCCAATGTTTCAGTTGCAATGGGCGGATTATATATACAGCTTGTGCCACCTTTCAATTCGCAATAGCGCTGTGAAAATTCCTGAAGGAACCAGTTGGCGATTTCTGCATCATGAATAATCAGCGTATTTTCATCATTCACCGTTTCAGCAGCAGTTGACCAGTTGTGTGAACCAGTTATCACTATTGGGTCGGAATTTGGTGTGTTGGCGTCGATGATGCCGTATTTGTGATGAATATCGTAAGGTAAGGTATGTTCCAAGACATCCACTCCAGCATTTGTAAGGGCAGTAAATTCAGAACCCTGGTCGTTGATGTTTTCAATAATGCAGGCCACTGTTTCACCGCTCTGATGTTTTGCGATTACACTTGCACCAATATCATTTCTTGTAAGCGTCAAAAGTGCAAGCTGAAGGTCACCTCCGGCACTTTGGATGGCTTTGTCAATCTGTTCGGTTGTTTTGTCGGATGGTGAAAAGTAGCATTCGATACTTTTACCACCAATATTAAAGAAGTGCGGGGTGTTATCCGTTTTTAAATTTCCTGCTTTTGAAAGCGTGGCATTGGGACTGCTGCCATTTGAACCCCACATCTCATCAAATTCTGTGACATAAGCCCTAGCCAAAGCCTGATCCTGTATAAGAATCACATTATTGTAATCATCATTGATGTTGTTGCTTGTCCAATTCATTGAGCCTGTCCAAACATAGGACTTGTTTACACTGTCCACATCGGTAACCATGAATTTATTATGCATCAGGTCAGGACTGTTGACATACAGAACTGGAAATTGTGCAGAGCTCAAGGCTGTATTGGAGGTACCGTCATCGGCAATGTAACGAACTCGGACGCCACGGTTGTGCGCACTATTGAGCGCAGTTACTATTGCGGAAGTGTTATTGTTATAAACAGAACAGTCAATTTTTGTTCTTGCAGAGTCGATTCTTTTAATCATTTCTGCCTGTATAGCAGCAGGACTATTATTTAAGTTCGGAAAAGTACCGGCAGAAACATCTGTATCAATGGATCCGTTGAAAAATACCTTAATTTCTCCGGTTGAATTGGAAGCTGTGCTGTAAAGGTATGTTTTGGTGGACTGCACTGTATCAGCTCCATTTATTACACAAGG
>JBILRK010000189.1:0-5157 GCA_044372705.1 Saprospira sp.
AAGCTTTCAAATGGCGTTCAGATACCCTGGGAAATTTCTTCCGTTGAGGATGATTTCTATTTCAAAGAATAATTACCTGCTTATCTTTGTCTGTCTCAAATTCAATCAAAAAAATATAAAAATGATGAAATTTATAATTTGCCTCAGCTTTCTAGTATCAATTTTTTCCTGCAAAAACGTAAATATCCAAGATTCTAAAAAAATTGACCTTGAGGGCACTGATCTTTTTTTCCTTGGGATAAACGGACCCAGCATTGATAGTTTTAATTTGCCCCCTTATAAATTAAATCTTACGAATGGACAGTATACCCTTTCGCTTGATGTAAACAGCTGCAGCGGAACTTATGAGATGAAGGGCAAGGAAATAAAGTTCAATAATGACCTTAGCTGTACCAAGATATGCTGCGATGGGCCAAATGCCCAAGCATTAAAAGAAATCCTCAAAAGTAATTTCATCGTCAAAAAAGAGGGTGAAAATTTTATTTTGAATCAAGGTGGATTGCAACTTAAACTTAGCAAAAATGCTCCACAAAAAAATTCAGCGCTAATCGGAAAAAAATATCTTGTAAGCAAGGCATTTAGTATGGGCAATGAATATAAACCCGATTTTGAAATGACCCTAAGTTTCACTGGCCAATCTATGGAATTGCAACTAGATGCAAATGCTTGCACTGCAGCTTGTGAAATCAGTTCAGATCAGATAAAACTGGAAGCAATGGGCTGCACCGAAAAATGCTGCGACTCGGAACTTGCACGCTCAATAAGCGCTATGTTCAGTGGAACGATGCAATATGTTATCGATGCTGAAAATCCGGTTATTTTTAACAAAAATTCCAGAATTTGGCTTGTTCCTTTTGTTGAAGGCAAAAAAGAGGGCAAAGCGCAAAATGCTGCTGACTTAATTGGAAAAGATTATAAAATTATCGATCTTACTTTTCTACCACAAGGTCCTGATGCTTCTGCTCCAATTTTGGTAAAATATGCTTTTGATTATATTTTAAGTTTCAAAGAAGAAGGCCTTGGGTTAAAACTAGATGTAAACAGTTGTAACAGCAGCGCAACATACTCAGGAAACAATATCGAAATAGGAAATCAGATGGGTTGCACAAAAATGTGCTGTGACAGCAAAGAATCTGCTGAAATAAAAAATAACCTTAAAGGAAAATTTAATGTCACATCAAAGGGTAATAATATAATACTGCAAAACGAACAGTTAATCATAAAAATAGCTCCGATTCGATAAGCTAACATTAAAAATCCCCTTCAAGTCTAGCAGTACCTGAAGGGGATTTTCAATTAAAAAGTAATATTTAAAGCGAGATTTGTTTTTCCATCATCATTTTTCTGATGTTAATAAGCGCGTATCGCATACGACCCAAGGCTGTATTGATTGAGACATTTGTCAGCTCAGAAATCTCCTTGAAACTGAGATCGGCATAATGGCGTAACATGATTACCTCGCGTTGTTCCTGAGGCAAAAAATTAACTAGCTGACGTATTTTGTCATGTGTCTGATTTCTTATGATTTTAGATTCTTCACATTCCTCAGCAATGCTAACAGTGTCGAATATATCAAAATCATCAGACCCTGAAATGGTTGGTTTTCTTTTATTTTTTCGGAATAAATCAACGCAAAGGTTGTAAGATATCCGCAAAGCCCATTGTAAGAATTTTCCTTCATCATTGTACCTTCCAGATCGAATTGTATCAATAATCTTGATAAAAGTTTCCTGAAAAATATCATTAGCGAGATCGTTGTCCTTAACAAACATGTAGATTGAGGTAAATATTTTACCTTTGTGCCTGTTCAAAAGACACTCAAAAGCTGCGTCGTTCCCATTCATGTATAATTGAATGAGCTCACGATCATTACAAGATTTTAATTGCATAGCTAAAAAGATTTACGAAAAATCAAACAATTCGAAAATAAACTTTATGTGTAAATCTTTAGTTGATAGGCTAGTGTTTTTTGTTTAAAAAAAATATTTTTTGTTAGGTCGCTGTATAAAGGGTCGCTAATATATTTAGTTCTTTTTAAAAAGCGACAATTAGTAGTTTGTTTTTTTTTATTTTTGGCTAAAATTTCAATAATATCTTTTACGGATTGTTGATAAAAAAGGTTTCGTGAAATGGCAAAAAAAAATTCGATATTAATAAAAGGCGCAAAAGTCAACAATTTAAAAAATGTTGATGTAGAGATTCCGCACAATAAACTTATTGTTGTTACCGGGGTTTCCGGCTCGGGAAAATCATCCTTGTCTATTGACACACTATATGCCGAAGGGCAGCGTCGATATGTAGAAAGCCTTTCCTCATACGCACGACAATTTCTCATGCGAATGAAAAAGCCCGAACTTGACAGCATAAGCGGACTTTGTCCGGCAATTGCAATTGAGCAGAGGGTTGGGAATAAAAATGCAAGATCTACAGTTGGTACACTTACCGAAGTTTACGATTATCTGCGTATTCTTTATGCCCGAATAGGCCGAACGTTCTCCCCAATTTCAGGAAATAGTGTAAAAAAACACAATGTTTCTGATGTAGTTGATTTTATTCATTCCCTTGAGGAGGGGAGCAGGGTTCTACTCTTTTCTAAATTGCAGCTTCCGCCAAAGAAATCTTTGCTCATAGTATTGGACTACCTCATTCAGAAAGGATATAGTCGAATAATGGCATCTGAAAAGGTATTAAAAATTGAAAGTCTGTTAGATGATAAAACACAGATTGAAGAACTTGAAAAGTCGAAAACTGAAATTTATATACTAATAGATAGATTTAGTGTTGAAAAAGATAACACTGATAATATTAAACGTATTGCTGACTCTGTTGATACGGCCTTACATGAGGGCCAGGGCGAATGTTATGTCCAACCCGAAGGCGCTCAATTGATTAAATTCAGCATCCGTTTCGAACTGGATGGAATTCTTTTTGAAGAACCGACTCCACAGCTTTTCAATTTTAATAGTTCTTACGGTGCCTGTACTTCTTGCGAAGGATATGGTCAGGCTATCGGAATAGAGGAAGACAAGGTAGTACCAAATCCTTCGAAGTCTGTAATCGATGACGCTGTAGTCTGTTGGAAAGGCGAAAAAGTGGGTCAGTGGAAAGATGAACTCCTCAGAGTTGCGCACAAATTTAATTTCCCTGTACATCGCGCTTATAAAGATTTGAGCGAAGAAGAAAAAGATGCCCTTTGGCAAGGGAATAGATACTTCAGCGGCATCAATGCTTTTTTTAAAGAATTGGAAGATGCAGGTTATAAAATACAAAACCGTGTCATGCTGGCCCGATACAGGGGCAAAACAACTTGCCCGGAATGCCGTGGTTCAAGACTTCGCAAAGAAGCTCTGTATATAAAGGTAGGAGATAAAAATATAGCTCAACTCGTAAAAATGCCGATTGATAAACTCTACGATTACTTTATCAATCTTGAACTCAATGACAACGACAAAGACATTGCTCGCCGACTATTGACCGAAATCCGTACCCGACTTAAAATCATGCTGGAAGTAGGACTCAGCTACCTGAGTCTCGACCGAATTTCAGGAACGCTTTCGGGTGGTGAAGTACAGCGCATACACCTTACTAGAACTTTGGGCTCTAACCTTACCAGTTCGCTCTATGTGTTAGATGAACCAAGTATTGGCCTGCATCCACGCGATACCGGCCGACTTATCAAAGTATTGAAGCAATTGCGCGATTTGGGAAATACAGTGCTGGTTGTAGAACATGAAGAGGAAATTATTGCCCAATCTGATTATCTGGTAGATGTGGGTCCTTTTGCCGGAGTACATGGCGGCGAAATTGTCTTTTCGGGACCATTTGAAAACATTTATAAAGATGCCAATGATAGTCTAACAGCAGGCTACATGAGTGGTCGATTAGAGATACCCGTACCTAAGAGCAGCAGAAAATATACGGCTTCTGTCAGCGTAAAAGGTGCGATGCAGCACAATTTGAAAAATATTGATGTAAAATTTCCACTCAATACTTTTACAGTTGTAACTGGGGTGAGTGGCAGCGGCAAAACAACCTTGGTTAAAAACATCCTCTACCCTGCCCTACTCAAACTTATAGATGCCGACAGCAAGGAAAAGGCTGGAGCGCATGAGGCTATTGAGGGCGATTTCAAGCGCATCAGTCAGGTTGAACTCATCAGTCAGTCGGCTATGGGAAAATCTTCCAGATCGAACCCTGTGACCTATGTCAAAGCCTACGATGCTATCCGGAATCTTTATGCCAAACAGCAAGCCGCCAAAATTCAGGGATACAAGGCCAAGCACTTTTCATTTAATGTGGAGGGTGGCCGATGCGAAACCTGCAAGGGCGATGGTGAAATTTTGGTATCGATGCAGTTTTTGGCCGATGTAAGGCTTGGCTGCGAGGAGTGCGATGGCAAGCGTTTCCAAAAAGAAGTGCTCGAAGTGGCTTACAAGGAAAAAAACATCTACGATGTTTTGGAGATGACTGTTGACGAGGCCCTGGAATTTTTCAAAGACCTGGAAGACATACATTACAGGCTAAAACCGCTGCAGGATGTTGGGTTGGGGTACATTCGTCTTGGTCAGCCCTCCAGCACATTGTCGGGCGGAGAAGCGCAAAGGGTGAAACTGGCCTCCTTCCTCAACAAAGAAGACTCGAAGGGCCATGTACTCTTTATCTTCGACGAGCCTACCACGGGTCTGCATTTTCACGATATAAACATACTGCTTAAGGCGCTGAATGCACTAGTCGAAGCTGGTCATTCTGTCATTGTCATCGAGCACGATATGGACGTAATAAAATGTGCTGATTATATCATCGACCTTGGTAAAGAGGGTGGTAAAGATGGCGGTCAGCTGGTATTTTGGGGCACTCCTCAGGAGATGTTGGAGTGTAAAGATTCTTACACAGCCGATTATTTGAGGAAAAAGATGAATGCGAAGCATTCTTAAAAACTGCCATGTAAATAATGTAGGAAGAAGCCTGCTGCTATAAAATGGTTTTTGTTCTAATTACTTGATGGCCAAACCTATAGTTAAATCGAAATACTCGGCCGTGATAGCATGTGCCTTGAGCCTAACGCCAATATAGGGCGCCAGTCGATTTTTGACTGGGTCTAAAGGGTAATACCTAAATCCAATTCGTGTAAAAGGGACTTTCACAGGCGCATTATTG
>JBILRK010000191.1:0-5135 GCA_044372705.1 Saprospira sp.
AAAAATCAGAGAATCGCAACCAAATCCATTTTCAGCTGATAGATTTCTGTAAAACCAAATATTCCTATTGAAAGTAAAATCGAGCGAAAATGCAGCAATATCTATATCCCCATCACCATCTATGTCTTCAATTCCGGGCAAGTCGGGATTAAAAATAAAGATATCGTTTAAGCCAAAAGATGAATTATATTTAAGAATTGGAGAAACCTCCGTAAACTGTATTTTATTATTGGCATCGTAAGAACCTTTTTGCACGCCAATTCCCCCTGCTGTAAATGGTGGTTGATTAAAATGAAACAGATCTTTTATTCCATCGCAGTCAAAGTCGCGTGCAAGCATAAAATTTCTGACATTTCTTGGGAAACGCTGCTCATATTCAGGCGCATAGCGATAACTATTTTGCCCGCTTATTCCATCATTCAGGAAGGTTGTGACCACATTGGCGGATCTGTCATACACCAGTAAATCCTGAATTCCATCATTATTTAAATCAATTTCAGAGAATTGCGGCAGATTTAAACCACCGGCTGTAGCGTATTTTAATGTATCCGTCCCATTCAGAAAAGGAATATGTTTATTCACAAGTTGCTGAGCCGAAACAAAGACAATTGCAAATTTTATAATTAAAACTGTGGCAAAAACTCTCATTTTTATTTTAGTTATTGATTAACAAAGTCTTACCCATTAACTTATTATTAAAACCAAGCGAAACATAATAAATACCTGAAGGTAAATCCTGAATATCGATGTCAATACTTTTAATATTTTCCTGTAGATACATGCTCTTAACAACTCTTCCAAGGGGGTCAATAATAAACATATAATTTTCCTTATGATTTTTATGTCCAAAATCGATGGTCAATATATCTTTTGCTGGATTTGGAAATAGTTCAAATTCTGCTGATTCAGTCTCAGTAAGCCGAAGTGCAGTTGGGTAAGGCGCCGAAAATATTGACAGTCCTCCCCTTTTATTTCCTACAACTACCTCAGGCAAGCCATCGGAATTGATATCGGCTACAGCCAATATTGACTGCCTACCTACTTCAACGGCATCAAAATCGGAATTGATTCTTCTGAAAGCTCCTGAAATATTATTGTCGATACTGTCATAAACCCAAATTTCGCCCGATTCATTCCCCATAAACAGCAGAAAACTACCATTATGATCAATGATATGCGGCGCAGAATTGCCATCGAAAGATTGGCTTGTTATTCTAGTATCTATAAAACCAAAAGACTGACTATTCAAAGTAGCGGCAAATTGAGGATTGGTGGCGGATCCAGTATTCTGAGCATAATTAGAGTTGCCATTTCTTTCACCAATTATTAAGTCGAGATCTCCATCTTCATCTAAATCAATCAATTGGGGGGCTGCATGCTGTCCAACATCGATGCCTGAATAATTTGCAATTGGTGTGGCAAAGCTCGGAGCAGTGGGCGTTCCTGTATTATTAACCCGCAGTAGCGTTCCATCTTCAAGACCAATAATCATATCAAAATCACCATCATTGTCCAAATCACCGAATGTCGGAACAAATCTTTTTAAATTGTATTGCTGCATGGCTGCGAAGTCAGCATTTACCAGTTTAAATACAGGGGCACTTGCCGTACCGATATTTTCAAAAGCTGATAACCTGGTTCTGTAGGTAGATGCGTTAATAAAAATACCATAATTGCCAACCACTAAATCCATGAGCCCATCTCCATTAAAATCGACAAAGGCTGGTGCCGCTGTAGAACCCAGTTCAATCATTTCCGACACCAAAAAATCCTGCTGATCTAAGACAAAAACCGGATTATCATCGGCCTGTGTATTGGTGTAATGCCAGGCAACCCTGTCATTAACAGAGATATCATCGGCATTTGGCGCAGCGATTAAATCTTTGATATTATCATTGTTAACATCGAGATAAAATGCTGCAGGAAATGCAGTTATAGAAACTGGATTTACAGAGGGAAAAACTGCTGTTTGAGTAAGCACCAATGCCGTATCTCTGTTTCCGCTGTTATATGCCAAAACAAGATTATCGAAGGCAATATCGCCCAGAATCAATTCTTTAAGGCCATCGGCATTCATATCCAGACTCAACAGTGTGGAACCTGCATGTCGCGGACCCGAATTATTTCGCAAAGGAGTCCACCCTGTCCAATTGGCGCAACTGTCAAATGCCGGACTGAGGTCGAGGGAAGTACCGATACCGCTCTCATAAAAACGTCCCCAACAGTTATCGGCCAATTCAAACTTGAGGCTATCGCAGCCCCATCCATTTTCAACAGATAGATTGTTAAAAAGCTCAACATAACCGCCGCCGATATGAAAATTGAGAATATCTAAATCACCGTCTCCATCTATATCATTGAAATCGGGGAGGTCAATATTACTTGTGTAAAGATTATACTGGAAGGTCTGACCGATTTCTGTATAGCGTAACAATTCTTTAAATAAGTCAAAACCAATATTCCCATTCACATCTCTTTTGCCTTTATAAACAGAGATACCGCTCTCGCCGCTAGCCTCATTTCTGAAATAGCAAAAAAGGTCTTCGATGCCGTCACAATTAAAATCTCTTAACAATACAAATTTTTCAGCTGTTGGAAAATACTGAATAAATTCGGGCGCAAAGGTATAATCTGGACTGAATGGAATTCCTGAGTTCAGGAAAGGAAGATAAGTATTGGATGCGCGATCAAAAACCAAGAGATCTTTCACCATATCTCCATCCAGATCTACTTCTGAAAACTGAGGATTATTGAGTCCACCTGCCCAGGGGTTGAGCATCTGGCTACTGTTTGAACGCTGTACAGGTACATTGGGCCTTTGCAACTGGGCATTCAGCTGATTTAAAGACAACAACAAAATCACTACAAAAAGGCAAATATTTTTCATCAGATAGATTTAATCAAAATTAGGATTTATGTTATTTGATTCCTGAAGGAATTTTAATGCATAGAATTTTTATGCGCTTCATGTAGCCAGCAAGTTGGCTAATTTTTAAATTAACCTTGTCCCAAAGTGGAAGAGATATTAGTACGGTATGCCTGCAAAGCAGGTATTAAAGCTGCAATAAAACCTATTGACAAAGAACCTAATAAAAGGTAAAATTCTTCGATTAAAAACATTGTTGCAGAAAAGCTGTACTGATAGGTATCTTCAAGATACCCCGCCAAAATTGCCATACCACCATGGCTGATAATCATGCCTATGAGATATCCAAATAGCCCTATTAAAATTCCCTCCAGAGAAACCATAAAGAAAAGCTTCATTCTAGAGGCTCCCATTGTGCGCATCAAAGCAACTTCATATTTGCGTTCTTTCATGGAACTGTACAAAGAAATAAACATGCTAAATGCTGAAATGCCGATGATTATGATTGCAAGCACATAAAGGAAACCTGCACCCAATCCCATATTATCTAAAAGTCTTCTTAATTGAATGGCAGGTATGGCATAGCCCAAGTCTTCCAAACCTTCTGTTTCATCAATAATTTTTGGAATTTGCACCGTAGCCATTGTTGAAGTATTGCCTTGTTGGTCTTTGGCAAAAGTTATCAGCATGGCTGTAATTTCTTTCCCTTCTTCCGATATTGGTGCTAGTTCTTTCTCTGTTTCGGCTGCATGATTATGTTCATCGTGGTTATGTCCATCGTGATTATGTCCATCGTGGTTGTGTTCATCATGATTATGCCCATCATGACTATGTTCATCATGATTGTGCGCATCGTGACTATTTGAAGCATGATTATGACTATCTTCCTTAGTACTGTCATTGTTTTCACTGTCGCCTTCTTCAATTATTTCCTCTTCGTGATCATGTTCTTCATGAACCCGCCAAACGGACGATACATTGGTAAGAATCAGCTGATCTAGCACTGTGTTGCTTTGAGCAAAAATACCGACTACTTTGTAGGGAAAGGTTTCATGTACATGCATGCCATCGTTTACTAAACCATGAGATCCATGAAAAGTGCTGCCAATTTTAAGCTTTAGTTTTTGGGCAACTTTTGCACCAACGCAGGCCTGCATGTCTTTTTCCCAAAGTTTTCCATTGTTAATCCGAACTTTATAGTGTTCAGGCAATTGGTGATCGGTGCCTACAATTCTGAAACCTTTATAACTGTCGCCCAAGGCAAGTGGAATAGCCTTTGAAACAAATTTACTTTTTTTCAACCATTTGGTTTTTTTCAATGGGATATTTCCAGTGGGCACATCGATATGATAAACACTGGAAAGAATCATCTGTAATGGACTACCCTTTGCACCAATCACCATATTTATACCTTCCACATTGTTATAAAGTCTGTCTTGAAACTGTTTATTGATTAATAAAAGTATAGAAGTCAACCCTACTCCAAGTGCCACCAGTAATAAACTAAGCCCCATATTCAGCGGCTTCGATATTAAATTTTTCCAACTAAGTTTAAATAAATTCATATTCTACAGTTCTAATAATGTTAATTTTTAAAGTGCTTTTTTTAATAGTTTTGACATTTGGTCCAGGGTTATATTTTGTGTAAGATCGCCTCTTCGTGCAAATGAAATCTGTCCGCTTTCTTCCGACACTATGAATGCCACTGCGTTCGAAGTTTCGGTTACCCCTATGGCTGCCCTGTGTCTTAATCCCAATTGCTGCGGAATATCGGGACGATCGGAGACCGGCAACACACAACTGGCTGCAGTAATAGTTTTATCAGAAATTATAGTGGCTCCATCGTGCAAAGGGCTTGTCTTACTAAAAATACTTAGCAATAGTTGTGCAGTTATTTCTGCATTTATCATTACGCCGGAGCTGTAATATCCCTCGAGGTTTGAACCCGATGAAATCAATAAAAGTGCTCCAGTTTTTTCTTCAGACATCTTCTCGGCAGCTTTAATAATTTCCTTAACCAATTTTTCTTTTTGTTGGCTTGACCGATTCAGGTCGCGTCCAAAAATCCGCTCCAAAAAACGGGTATGTAAGGAACCTTGTCCTACAAAAATCAAAAATCTACGTACCTCTGGCTGAAAGACGATCAAAAGAGCAATCATACCTACACTAATAAATTGGCCTAAGATAGTTGACAACAAAGGCATTCCAAGTGCACTAACAACCCACCAAAGTATATAAATTAACACCAATCCAAGAAAAATGTTGAATC
>JBILRK010000190.1:0-5135 GCA_044372705.1 Saprospira sp.
TCGAGGCAAGTCCATTGCAGCTTTCATTACCTTCAATGCCGGTTTTGGCGAGCAGATGTTCTCTAGAGGTAAATGCCACAAAGGCCAGGAAATATCGGCGTTCCAATTCTGATGATTCCAACAACAGGCGCTCGAATTTTTGAATTGCAGCAGCGGTAAAAGTGGTAGCCTTGGGCAGTTTCATCATATTGAGCTGATGCAAAACAGTCATTTGGTCGAGAGGACGCTCATCGAGGCTTGCCAGTTGTCTGTCGATTGCGATAAGCTCATTTCTCAATTTGATGACTTCATCTTTCATGTAGCGCTCGGGTGGCGCAGGTCTGAGCTGATCGAAATCTACTTTCGAATACAGCACATACTCCATTACATCAATTTCGTTGTAAACCGAATTGACTAAAAGATCGTAGAGTGTGGTCTGTGCATAATGATTTGGATTCAGACCGAAGCGATTGGTTTTGTAGGGCGAACCACTTTTTAATTCAATAATCGCAGCTTTTCTATTGTTTTCGGGTCTGTGCCAAACGTCCAAGCGTCCCTGAATACCGTATTTATCGGAATAAAAAGAAGGCTCGAGATAACAGTCCGATGCGCTTATATTTATGTTCTTAAATTCTCTGAGAATGACATTTTTGATAGAAACAAAGTGCTTGGCCGACAATTCGTAAATTTCACGCATGTCATCGTCGCTGAAGTCGGCAAAAGCCAGGGGATTGGTGGGAAATACTTTTGGAAAGGTTTGTTTGAAATCAGCATTAGGATTGCTCAAAAGTTCATCCAAAAGGAAGTTGGCAATATTTCCGACCATGATGGCCCTGGTATTATCTCTGGCTTTGAACTTGCTGAGCAGGTAGAGCAGAGAAGAGGCTCCGAAATCCTGAAAACACTCTGCTATTGAGGTTACATCCATCAGATAATCGGGCTCTAAAACCATCACCTTGGGTATGTAAACGCCTTCGTCGTTCACCAAAACATCTACGAGATTCAGCGTAGCCTTTTTTCCAAACACATCTCTGATGAGTTCAGCTGTGCTGTTGAAATGCTCATTTACGGCAGTTTCATTGTATTTTACCCTGATAACTTCGGGGGTATCTGTACCAAATTCCTGACATAGCAAAAATTCCTGCTCTTCATCCATATCAACCACAGCTACTTTAAGCGAGTCGATGCGTTCTTTAACCCTGATTCGGCTTTTTTCATTTTCTTGTCTTTCGTCTTGGGGTAATAGCTCCATAAGACTAGCAGGAACGGGTATTTGGCAAAAGGCAGATACCGTAAAGGCTACTGTTTTTAGTGCCCCCAGGTACTCTTTTTCTGTAACCGATATTTTCTTACTGCGCACCAGTTTCTGTTTTTTGCGCAGTGCGTGAATCCGCCACTGTAATGCCTTACTGATGTCGTATTTGTAACCAGAATAAGCTATTCGGGCAAACATGGTCGTGAAATGCAGATTTTCGGCCTCTGTGAAGGTAAAAATCAGTTTGTTCAGCAAATGGCCCAATTCCATATACTTGGCCTCGGGTATAAAACCAACTGCTTCGTACACTTTTTGTAATTCAATATAAAACAAGCGGGCAATTTCGGGGCGATTCATGTTAATGGTCAATTGATTGGTTGATAAATTTCTAGTAGATTGTCAGAAGTCAGAAATTAAAAGTCAGAAATTAGTCTCGTCTTTCGGACGAGAATAATTTAGGTTTTTGGAATCAATTTGCTTTTACTGTTAAGTTTTTTGAGGATGCTTACAAAAATTGCTGTCAATTCATTGGCCTCATTTAAATGATTATCAATGCATTTCCATTTTTTTTCTTTGATAATTTCCAGCCAAAAGCAACATTCGTCAGCCTCTTCCAAAACTATATTGATTTTTGATTTGAATTCTTTATCAGATCGAGCCCGACTTGCGGCCCTATAATTTGCACCTACTGAAGTTGCACTTCTAACAAGTTGATTTGTGACAACTTTTTTAGTCATGGAATAGTCAATTTTTTCCACTAGGTCAATAATATCCAGTGAAAATTGCTTGGTTCTTTCCTTTAAATCTCTGTTCATTTTTTTACTTAAAAACTTGACTTAATATTCATATTTCATATTCTATTTTCATGTTTTCAGACGTCTAACTTCTACCTTCATAATTAATAATGCTTCCAACCCTGCGCAGTCAAATCATGAAATTTACCAGCCTTGGTCTGCAATTTGACACCATCCGAAGCTGGAATAATTTCGCCAATGATACTTATTTCTAGATTATACTTTATTTTATCAGCATCCTTCGGATTGATAGTGAACAGCAGTTCATAATCCTCCCCGCCATGCAGGGCGCATACAATCGGGTCTGTATTGAAATCGAGCGCTTTGTGGTAGGTGAGTTCCGATACCGGCACGTGCATTTCTTCGACAATAGCGCCTGTTTTTGATTGATTGCAAAGGTGCAGCACCTCAGACGAAAGTCCGTCGGAAATATCAATCATAGAGCTAGGCAGTATAGAGGCCTCTGCAAAAAATTCAATAATGTCTTTTCTTGCCTCGGGTTTTAAAAGACGACCAATGAGATAGTCCTGCCCGTCAAATACAGGTTGCATTTTGGGATTTGCCAGGAAAACCTGCTTCTCGCGTTCCAATAATTGCAAACCCACATAAGCGGCACCCAGATTCCCCGTCACACAAAGCAAATCACCCGGTTTTGCTCCGTTACGGTACACAATTTTAGAGGGTTCCTGTTCACCCACAGCAGTGATGCTTAAAGTCATTCCTTTTACAGAGGAAGTGGTATCGCCTCCCACCAAATCTACGCCGTAATGTTCGCAGGCAAGGCGCATGCCCTCATAAATTTCTTCAAGTGCCTCTACCGAGTATTTATTAGACATTGATATGGAAACCAAAATTTGCCTGGGAATGGCGTTCATGGCATAAATATCTGAAAGGTTCACCACTACTGCCTTGTAGCCCAGATGTTTAAGTGGCGTATATATTAGGTCGAAATGAACGTTCTCCACCAGCATATCGGTCGATATAAGCGTTGCCTTTCCGCTGCCATATTGAATAACAGCCGCATCATCTCCCACGCCCTTTAGGGAGGAGCTATTTTGTAGGCTGAATTTTTTGGTAAGATGGTTAATGAGCCCAAATTCGCCCAATTCGTTTAATTCGGTTCTTTTCATATTATTTTATGGTTGATAATCAGTTCAGGAAAGGATTATGACGGCGTTCTCTGCCTATGGTAGTACTGTTTCCGTGACCGCAGTACACAATTACATCGTCATCGAGTATCAATAATTTATTTTTTATATTTCTGATTAGGGTGTCATAGTCGCCGCCAGGTAAATCAGTTCTGCCGATAGAATCTTCGAAAATAACATCGCCTGCAATCAGTATTTTTTCGCTTTCGAAATAAAAACAGGCACCTGCAGGCGAATGGCCCGGCGCCGATATAACTTTCATTTCGCTATTGCCAATTTTGAAAATATCACCTTCTTTGAACAGAATTTCCGGGTCGGGCGATTGCTGAACATTCGGAATGGCATACATCTGTGCCACTTTTGGCAGAGCATCCAATACAGGCTGCTCACCGTCGGGAATAGCCAGTTTTAATTTCCAGGTCTCGGCCACAAAACGGTTTCCAAAGACATGATCGACATGGCAATGTGTGTTTATTAGCAAAACGGGCTCAAGTCCTTTACTTTCAATAAATTTCTTAAGTTCATCGCGCTCTTTTTGACTATAACAACCAGGGTCTATCACGGCACATTTTTTGCTGTCATCGTAAACAACAAAGCTGTTTTCATAAAACATATTGAAAACAAAACACTCTACTTTCAACATAAGTTAAACATTTGTAAGTTGCCTGATATTAATCATTCAGGCTAATTTTGAAATAATTTTGGACAAATTTTATCAAAAAAGCGTTACTTTAGTTAGTTAATTGAACAAACAAAAGCGGCTCTTTGTATTTATAATGTATAAAAAGCTGTTTTTCAGTAATATAAATAATTTCGGCAATTTGAGCCAAAGACATAATATGCAAATAAACCGATTTTTCAGCATAGTTGCAACTTTAATCTTCATTGCAGCTACAACAAAAGCGCAGTTGGTCAGTTCCAATTTTGGGCAGAATAGAATACAGTACGAAAAGTATAAATGGCTGCGCTATGAATCGCCCAGTTTTGCCTTTTCATTCACGGAGGATAATGAAGATATGATGAAATATTTGGTTCCAACGGCAGAGACCGCTTACATGGAACTAAAATCTATTTTGGAATATCAGGTCAGGCAAAAAATTGAAATCATTGTCTACACCGACTTCAGTGATTTTGCACAAAGTAACGTAGGCTTGGTTACGCCTGCTATAAATACCGGTGGCAGTACTAAATTGCTTGACAATAAAATTCTCCTTTATTTCGATGGCAATCACGCTAACTTGAAAAAAATAATTCGGGAAGGCATTGCCCGTTGTCTGGTAAACCGTATGCTTTTTGGCAATAATCTTCAGGAAGTTGTACAAAACTCGGTGTTATTAAATCTTCCAAATTGGTACACCGAGGGTCTCATAGCCTACTGCACCGAGGAATGGAATACCATAGCCGATGATGAGTTGAGGGAAGTTATTTTTTCGAAAAAGTATGCTAATTATTTGGAACTCGCCGCCCAGAATCCAATATTGGCCGGACGTTCACTTTTTCATTATATTGCCAGAAATCACGGAACTGCCTCAATATCAAACCTGCTTTATCTCACCCGTATCAACAGAAGTGTAGAAAGTGGATTTCTCTATGTCTTTGGCAGCAGTTTTTACACCATCGCCGGTACAAATTGGTATAATTATTTTACAAATCGCTACAACGAGGATAATAGAAACCGCTTTTTTCCAAATGCTGGCGAAATAGATGCCGTTCAGAAAAGAAGTGCATTGGTCAAAGAAATTGCGATCAGCCCCAATGGGAAATATCTGGCTCACAGCGAACATTATCAGGGAGAACATTGGCTTGTTTTGACAGATGTTGAAACGCAAAAATCAAAAAAAGTCTGGAAAAGTGGACTAAAAGATTTGACGGAAGATATTGATGATAACTACCCGCTCATAACCTGGAAAAAGAATAGTGCAGAATTGGTGCTTATTTTTGAAAAAGACGACAAGGTTT
>JBILRK010000192.1:0-5130 GCA_044372705.1 Saprospira sp.
TTTTTTCTCAAAATACTGCTATTTTACTTTGTTAAAAACTAACTGATTGTCTTAGTTGAAATCTGCCTTCTGAAGGAAATAATCGGTGTCGAAGATATCGTTAATTTATATTATAACTGTAAATCTGTATTTTGTTATCATCGCCACTTTTTTTGTTCCTATATTTTGTTTATTTTTGAACAAAGTCTCTGGGAATTATGAAAATATTAGGAATATTCACAACAGTTATCATTTTTAGCCATTTGATGCATGCTCAAACCTTTACTGAAATTAGCAGCTCGGCGGGTATTAATTTCAGCAGGGAGAATATCAACGACAGCGGTGGCGGAGTTTGCATTTTTGACTATAACAACGACGGATTCGAAGATTTTTTTGTGCCCGGAGGTTATGGTGGCAGTGCGGGGCTTTTCAGAAACAACGGTAACGGAACTTTTACGGAGGTTTTTGCTCAGGTTTTGAACTCGGCAACTTTTGCCTATATTGATAGCCTTATAACGGTTTCTTCCATTGCCGGCGATATTGATAATGATGGCGACCGCGATCTTTTTATCACGACCGGAGGCTATAAATACCAGTTTGGCGTGGTGAAAAAGCCCGATGTTTTATTGGAAAACCTAGGTAATGGCAACTTCGCCGATATCAGTGCAAGTGCCGGAATCAACGCTCTCTCCTACGGAGAATCGGCATCGATGGGCGATTATAATCTGGATGGTTTTCTCGATATTTATGTCAGTAACTATGTCCGCGACATGAGTTTTACCTTCGACAGCCTCGGCAATCCAAATGCCTATGTTCCCGACTGCTACGAAAATAATTTTTACATCAACAACGGAAATAAAACCTTTACGGAATCGGCATCAGCCTTGGGTGTTGCAGATGCAGGCTGCGGATTGGCCGGTATATTTAGCGATTTTGATTTCGATAAAGACCCCGATATTTTACTTGCAAATGATTTTGGGGAATACAACAATTACCCCAATGCGCTATTTAGAAATAATTATCCCAGTTCGGGATTCAGTTCCATTGGTGCTCAAAGCGCTTTCAACCGTAGCATGTTTGGTATGGGCATCGCCCCCGGCGATTTCAATGAAGACGGACATATGGATTACTATGTAACCAACATTGGGACAAATAGCTTATACATGAACAATGGTAATGGAACTTTCACAGACCGGGCTTTGAATCTGGGTGTTGACCTAACCTGGGGTTTGCAGGACAGCCTTAGAAAAACCACCTGGGGTTGTAATTTCTTCGATTATGACAATGACAGTTATCTCGATTTGTATGTTGCTGCCGGCTATGTAAACGCATTTTTACCGCTTACGATTATCCGTGACTCCTCAGTTTTGTTTCGAAATAATGCTTTTATGGGCTTTGCAAATGTAACCCAACAATCTGGTCTCGCTTCAACAATCGCCAACAGAGGTTCTGCTATTTTCGATTTTGATAATGATGGCGATATGGACCTTTTGGTGAATCACACCCGAATGCAGATATTTACTGTCATCGGACTTTCGCAAAATTTTCAGATCTACAGAAATAACAATAATAATGGAAATAAATGGCTGAAAATTAAACTGAGGGGCACCCGTAATAACCGCGATGCCTACGGTACAAGGGTTATAGTTTATTTTGGCAACAGAAAACTGATTAGAGAGCTCGATGGGGGCAGTAGTCATGCTTCTTTGAGCAGTTCAATAATTCATTTTGGTCTGCGCAACACAACATTACTCGATTCAATTGAAGTACATTGGCCGGGTGGAGGCGTTCAAACCTTATACAATGTCAATACAAATCAGACCCTCAACATTCAGGAACCGCTTGGTTTGCAACTTGACCCACTTTCTGAAATTGAGGAAATTTTGCTTTTTCCCAACCCAGTAAATAATTCTGAAAAGCTGAGATTGAGGATCAAATCAAAAAGTGACAAAGCACTGTCCGTTTTTGTGAAGGATTTGATGGGAAGGGAAGTGACCACTGGAAAAATCCAAGTCCGTGCCGGACAGAATATTTTAGACTTAAAGGAATTCTTGCCAGCTTTCAATGCTCAGAATCAGCTGTATATTATCAGTATTGCCGATGAGGGAACAATCATTTACAGCGAAAAGCTGCTGATTAATCAATAAGGTAAAAGATGAAAAAAATTACCTTTTTATTCATTGCTGTACTTGTCTTTGCATTCTCTTGTCGCAAAAAAGAGCCTGAACCGCAGATTTTTCCAAAGACCGAGTCATTTTCTTCAGAATTTCTGTTGAAATGGATCGACCTGCATTTGGATTTGGTAAAATTTACCAATGGCTTTACGCCACCGGTTGCTT
Source organism: Saprospira sp. (assembly GCA_044372705.1). Lineage (GTDB taxonomy): Bacteria > Bacteroidota > Bacteroidia > Chitinophagales > Saprospiraceae > Saprospira. The sequence goes on from JBILRK010000192.1 coordinate 2,319, forward strand.
CGCGTACCATGGGTTATACCTATCTTGCACTCTATGAGGCAGTTGTTCCCGGTATACCAGAAAATAAATCTCTTCAAAATCATTTCCATTACAGCGATAGTTTCCCAGAAGCAGATTGCACGCTAGAGTATTATTGGCCGGCTTCGGCATCGGCTGCTGTAGCTGCAATGCTGCGTTCGAATTTTCCCTTGGCAACTCAAGTTTATGTCAATAAGCTCGATTCTTTTGAAAGGGCAGACAGTTTATATTTTAGTACAAGAACAAATGCAGAAGTGCTTGAGCGGTCGCGCTCATTCGGAAGGGCAGTAGCTGCTTCCATACAGGCTTGGGCTGCGCTCGATGGTGGCGAATATGCCTTTGCCCGAAATTATCCGGCAGATTATGTCGCCCCTTCGGGGCCGGGACTTTGGGTGCCGACGCCATCGCCCATGCAACCGGTATTTAATTACCGTTCGGCTATGCAGCCCTATTGGGGAAACAATCGACCATTTTTGTATGAGAATGTTGCAAGTGCGCTCATTTTGCCTTTGCCACCTGTCTTTTCAACCGATACAGCATCTTATTTTTATATTGAAGCAAAAGCTATCCACGATCAGGTGTTGAATAACAGCCAGGAGGAACGAACTATCGCCATTTTCTGGGCCGATGATGTGGGAACCTATTCACCACCGGGTCATAGTCTGGCCATTACAAAAATTATTTTACAAGACAAAAACAGCAATTTGGCCCTATCTGCCGAAGTATTGGCGAAAATGGGCATGGCGTTGAGCGACGCCTTCGTCAACTGTTTTAAAAACAAGTATATATATAATCTTTTGCGCCCCGTGACTTATATACAAAGTCATATCGACCCTAATTGGTCAACCCTTATCGGAACGCCGCCCTTTCCCGAATATGTTTCCTGTCATTCAACTCAATCGGCGGCAGCGGCAAGGATTCTGACGCATTATTTTGGAGAAAATGTCAGTTTTACCGATAACTCAAAAGATGATGTTGGCTACACGCCAAGAACATTTAACAATTTTTATGAATTTGCGCAGGAGGCAGCAATCTCAAGATTTTATGGAGGCGTTCATTATCAATTTTCCTGTACCTTGGGTTATCAGAGCGGGATAAAAATCGGGGATAATCTTTTGGATTTTTCATTTGAGCGCTAGGCCATCCAAAAATATTTTTAATTTATCAACAGCAAGTGCTCTGTGACTCATCACATTTTTTTCTTCAATGCTCATTTCTGCATAGGTTCTGTCATATCCTTCGGGAACAAAAATCGGGTCATAACCAAAACCGTCCTTGCCTCTTTTTTCTTCACTGATAGTGCCATTGACAATGCCTTCGAATAGGTATTCATTATTGTCTATTCTAAGTGCAATGACAGTTTTGAAACGAGCTTTTCTATTACTTTTTCCCTGCAATTCATTCAAAACCTTTTCCATATTGGCATTGGGATCTTTGTTTTCTCCAGCATAACGTGCGGTAATGACACCAGGAGCCCCATTTAAAGCATCAATTTCCAAACCTGTATCTTCCGAAAAGCAATCGTAACCATAATGTTCGAAAACATAGCGCGCTTTTTGAACGGCATTGCCCTCAATAGTATCGCTTGTTTCAGGAACATCTTCGGTACATCCAATTTCATGTAGCGAGAAAAATTGATAATTACTGCCAAGTTTTTTCTGTATTTCTTTTATTTTATTGGGATTGGCTGTTGCCATTACAAGTTTTTTCATGGTTGTATTTCACTGATTTATTAATGATGTGTTTTCGCAAAGTTCGTAATTTTAGTAAAAAGAGTTTAATTCAGCATTAAAAATCTAACTTAGCAATATGAAACTCGATATCGCTATATTTTTAGTTTTAATTATTAGTCTTGTTTTTGGATCCTGTTCAAAGAAAAAGACCAAGTCCTCTATTGCATTCTATCATTGGAAAGCAGAGATGAATATCAGTCAATCGGAAATTAAATATTTGAATGACCTTTCTGTAGAAAAGCTATATCTACGATTTTTTGATGTAAAATGGGACAATGAAAAGCAGCAGCCCATTCCAATATCGAGTTTAGTATGGAAATTTTTTGACCTGGGTAAAAGCCTTGAAATTGTTCCGGTAGTTTTTATTACCAACAGGAGCCTGGAAAAATTGCAAAGTAATCTTGAAATAGATAGTTTGGCAAAAAATATAGCCAATAAATTAGGGGCAATGATTGTAAAATTAGATAAAAATAGATTTATTATCAATGAATTACAGCTCGATTGTGATTGGAGCAACAAAACCGAGAAAGCCTATTTCAGATTGATTGCTCAATTGAGAAAAAATATGCCCGTTTTAAAGAAATTTTCAGCCACTATAAGGTTGCATCAGGTAAAATATTTTAATAATACTGGTGTGCCACCTGTAGATGAAGGGGTTTTGATGTTCTATAATATGGGCGATTTAACTAAGGAAAATGAAAAAAACTCCATTTTGAACCTTGAAAAAGCAAAAGCTTATCTGGAGAATTTTGATGTTTATCCATTAAAATTGAATGTTGCATTGCCCTTATTTTCATGGGGGGTACAACAAAGAGAGGGAAGAACCGTTCAATTGATCAATGACCTATCCGAGGCAGATTTAAAAAATAATGTAAATTTTAATCAAATTGAAGCGGGTATTTTTAGGGTAAATACGAGCGCTTATCTCAAAGGGATTTATGTATATAAAAACGATAAAATAAGACTGGAAAGCATCGAGGTAAAAGACTTGAAAGAATCAGTAAAAATTTTGCAAAAAGCTTTTGGAAATAAGCCATTCGATATTATTTATTATCATTTAG
>JBILRK010000193.1:0-5128 GCA_044372705.1 Saprospira sp.
TTCAGGATTATGCCGAGATATTAAAGCACCTGGAAAAACAGCTCGACTATTTAAGCTCTGACAGGTCATTATATAACAAAATTACGGAACGCACTGCTCATGCAAATTTAACATCTGCACAGAAACATAATCTTTTTGAATTTTTGGCAGGACTAAACGGTATTAGAAACGAAGAGCTAAGAAAATTACAACTTTTTACCAATGGCTATGGCAATATTATGCCTTTGCAGAGTCTTATAAATCCCAATGCATCGGTAGAGCCCTGGTTGGAAGACTTCAAAATTCATAAAAGTGAGCATGTTGAATTTTTAAATAAATTTTACAATCAAAGCGATAGTTGGGAGGTTTACGAATTTATCATTGCAGCTTACTGGAATGATTTGGTAATGCACAGTACGCTCAAAGACGATGATGCCGTAAAGAACTTCTATGAAAAGGTGCAGCAATTTTACCGATTGAAACCCGGAATGGCGAAACCTAGCGATGCCAAGTTGGCCTATGTTGACCAGAAAAATGGTTTTGTGGACAGTAAATCTGTTTTTTACTCAAAATCACTCTCCGAGGTAAAACAATACAATGAGCTGAAAAATGTTTTTAGCAAAACAGCTTCTTTGCATTTACCGCATCAATTGAGTTTGGAATTTTTGGCATCTGATCCCTGCAGGATGATGTCCACAACTATTTCTAGAGAATGGAAACAGATTCTTTCTGATTTTTTACATGCCTGCAAAGAACAGCAATTGAGTTCTAATGAAAAAATTGCCGTTTTCACATTGCTCAAAACTTTGCTTAGCCCGGCAGATTTAGCTAGAGTAGAATTGTTCGAAAATAATAAAGGTCAAAAACTTTCTGCCTCAAATCTCATAGCTTCGAACGTAGAATTGGAAACTTGGCTCAAACCCTTTCAGGTAAAAAAATCGGATGATAATGAGCAGCTGCTGGGTCTTTTAGCCACCGAAACAGAAATTTTTAATAGTATAATCTTTGAAAATTGGGATCTGATTATCGGAACAGATGAAGTGTTGAAAAATATTCCATCCTTTTACCAGTCGATAGAAAAGTACGCAGCCTTATCAAAAAATCCAAAACCCATCAATGGATTAAAATATGTATTTGTTGACAGAGAGATAGGTTTTGTAAATACAACGCTGCTTTGTTACCATCCTTTAATGTCAGAATTTGAGCAACAAAAAGATTTGCGCAAGGCAATAAAACTTGCAGCTGATCTATTTGTACCGGCAAATGAAATTATAAATTTTCTTGCAATTAAACCCTTCAGAACAAAAGAAAGCGGTATTGCGAGATTTGTTAAAAATCATTCCTTGTTAAACAGGGAAGAGGTACTGGCCCTGATGCAGTTTATGGAACTTATAAGGGAGGATTTTTTCAAAGTATTAACAGTCACAGAATCCCATAACTCAAGAGAATATTTAGTTGAAAAAAGAACTAAAGCAACGCCTTATTTTCTTGAGAAAGGGCAGATGAAACTTGCAGAAAAAATTCAGGAAGCTTTTGGTGATAATTTTAAGCTACTGCCACAAAAACTGTATAATTCAAACCTGAGAAATGAAGGCTTGCTAATGGGTCCATCCTTGTTCAACCTGTTGTCAAAATCTAAAGAAGTTTCTCCTGAACTGCTTTCAGCCATGATTGTTGAAAGTGAAAATGCAGAAATGCAGGAACTTGTTTTTGGGAAAATAGATAAAATCGTTCTCAAAGAAGATAAGATTTACGATAAAGAAAGCTTTGAGCATCAGGCACTTCAGATTTTTAGGAATAAGGATGCTGATTTTGCTAAGATCAGAGAAAAAATTTGGGTTGAACAAAGCGATGCCACACAGTTAAAACTAAGCGAAATTGCTTTTGACCCTCAAATAAATATCAATATTGAACGCGAAGGCAAATACGTGCTGAATCTTTCGGCCTTAGTTCCTGAATTTAAAGCATACCAAGAACTTTTGGACAAAGTCCTGGCAAATTTAGTTGATTACGAAGCGCCAACACTCTTGAAAAAGAGATGTTTCGAATTGCATGAAATGCCTCTAAAAAAAGCACTCTTCGAGTTGAAGAAAGATGGTCAGCAATTGAATAATGCAGCTCAGTTGGCCTTTGTTGCACTTGCCGCCAAGATTGAAGATAATACCCGTCTTACAAAGGAATTTACTGTTTGTAATGTTTTGAACGAATGGGTGCCCTTTTCAAAGTTTGAATTTTTTCATATCAAAAATGTAAGTTTTATAGATCAGGAAGCCATATTAAATACAACTCAGTACAAAGGGCTCTCTGATTTATTGAAGTTGTCGGATGCTAAAAAGATGTACTTTGAATTTGCAAATCAGCGAATTATAGCTGAGCCTTTTATAGAAAAAGGCATTTTTTATTGCACACCTTTAAGGTCTCTGTCTCTTGGAGAGGAAACAGAAAATAAGCAAATTGAGCTGCTGGAAATTTGTTACAGCAAATGGGCATCTGAAGAAAATCTTCCTGCAAGTTTAATCATACATAATAGTTCTTCAGAATGGGCAGATTTGCTAAATTTTTCTTCCAATGTTTTCCCCGACAATTATGCTTTGCTTAAAGAACAATTGCCCACAAATATCAAAAAATGGTTAGGGAAAGATGCTAACAGCATAAGCTTTGATGACCGTGAGGATATCAATGTGGTATTGGAAAATGAAGAAATTCAAAGCGAAGAGGTTTTGGGTAAAGATAAACTCAGTTTTATGGTTGCTCTAGGACTCAATGCTCACAGGTCGCAATTGGTTAGACTCAGACGTTATTTCCACAATAAAAAGGGTAGGGTAGCGAGTCAAAAACAATTTAATGACATTCAAAACTCAGGCAAACAGCACCTGCTCAATACTGTTTTATGGTTACAGTCAGAGGGAACAAAATTTAGCTCTGAGGACGACAGAATCCATTGGTTGCGAAAGTTATACAATAATATTGATGGTATCTCCAAAAGCACCCCGATACCATATATAAGTGATGTAAAGGGAAATCCTGAAATTTTTGAATACAAGCTTGAGTCAATTTCAGAAGATGAGCTTTATTGTTTCGATACAAAACAACAACAGCTTTTGTTAGAGAAATATGACGTAACTATCGCTCATGTATTTAATGTCATGAAACAGGTAAATAAGAGCATTACAAATCTGCAACTGAAAAACCTGGAATTATCCCTTACTTTGATTGATGAACAATTAGACATCGATCACTTGATTGCAGAATCTAAGGAGTGGGCGGCCTCACATTACCTGAAATGGCGCGATGAAGTACCTTACCGCATTCATATTTATGATGGTAAAATACCCTATACCCTAAAGTTTATGGGGCAGGTAATTAAAATCATCCGATTGGGGAATGCCGTAGTTTTTGATAAAAATGCTTTTGTTAACAGCCATACTGCAAATATTGAAGAGGCATTATTTGATGCTTCAAGCAGAAACAGCTTGTCAGAATTGATGCTCTTGCAATTGCTGCGCTACAAAAATGAAACGGAGCCAAATACTCAGAAGCAACCAGTGATTGAAAAGATAATTGAAAAAGTTGTACTTCCGGAAATGATTTCAGACGACGAGGAAATCCTGGAAAATCCTAAACTTGAAAAATTGCTTGAACTGAAGGATAACAACTCAAAAGGAATGTTAAAAATGTCTTTTGATCTGAATGATTTGACCGCAGAAATGACAGAACAATTAATAAAATTGTCAAAATCAACCAGAATAATTGTGGAAAGAGATGTTAAAAAAACTTAAATAAAATTAAAAGCTAAAACCAAGATCCATTCCCAAATAGGGACAAAGAGTGTTGTCTTTATTATTATGCTCTAACTTAAAAAAGGCACAACTATAGACTCTAAAAAAGAAGCCTTCAGATTTTGGCTGTATTCTATAACCCAAAATTGGGAGGGAAGCATAGTATCGATAACAATCATTCAACTGACCAAGGCCTATAGCACCGCCTAGTCCAAATTCGAGATAATGTTCTGTTCCTCCGAAATTAAAATTCCCTGTGATATGCGTATTGATATTTGTCTGACTGAACCAGGATCCGATGCCTACTTTAGCACTCAAAAAGAAATTATCCGTTTCGAAAATGGCCCTATCGTAATTTATTGAAAATATACCACCGGTACCACAGATTCCAATTGAAACGGCGTTTTTAGCTCTGACATAATCTGAATTTGTTTTTGTTTGAAATTTCGAATTGCTGTAATCAAATTTAATTTCCTTGATGTCTGAAAGAGAAATACTTATTGTTTGATCTTTGGGTGCGCTGATTTCTTTGAAAACAACAACAGCACTGTCAACGGAAATTACTTTACCGGCAATTATTTTATCGTCTTTTTTGTAAATAATATCTTGAGCTTCGATCAATTGAAAGCAAAAAACAAAAAATATAAAAAACAAAAATTGTTTCATAATGGCTTATTTCGGTTTTAAAACCCCAAAAGTAATTAGTTTTTTTACAACAAAAAAACCATCCTCTTGTGGGAGGATGGTCGTAGTAGGTCTGTCGTGGTCTCAAATATTGTATTTTTAATACAAGGATACAAGACAAAAGTATAACATTTTTTTTAATCGATGCAAGAAATGTCAAAAAGTTTTTAAAAACTTCGTTTTTTTTCAAAAATTCAGCAAAAAACTATCACATTTTAATAAAATAGAAGAAAAATTATGGCGAAAGCTCAGAAATTATGGTTTTGCAGTAGTTGTGGAGTTGAATCTCCAAAGTGGGAGGGGAAATGCTCCTCATGTGGCGAATGGAATACAATTCATGAGGAACTCATTGTAAAACCAACTGCGAAGGAAGAACTCAAAAAGGCCTGGAATCATAAGAAAAACAAGAAAAACGATCAGCCTAAACCCATTCACATCGATCAGGTAGGCACAGATAACACCATACGGAACAGTACTTGCGATTTGGAATTAGACAGGGTACTTGGCGGTGGTGTCGTTCAGGGTTCAATCATACTTATTGGCGGAGAACCCGGTATCGGTAAATCTACCCTCATGCTTCAACTTGCACTGGCTTTTAAAGGAAAGGTTTTGTACGCATCGGGCGAAGAAAGTGAAGAGCAAATAAAAATGAGGGCTGAGCGATTAGGCAAAAAACAGTCAGATTG
>JBILRK010000194.1:0-5127 GCA_044372705.1 Saprospira sp.
CTGCACTGTTATACAACGATTTTTTACGTGCCAATGCTGTTTTTAAACAATTACCAGAACTATTGAAAAGAGTGGAAAGATTGGAAAAAGACCAGAAAACAGATTCTAAGTGATTCAATTACTTCGGAATATTTTGATTATTAGAAAACAAAATAGCGCTACGTAAAATTTTATCATTGATAGATTTACCTAATACAATCAGTAAAAACTTTCTAATAAGGCTGCAGCATAAATTCCCGGGATCCTTACACTTTCTTTTCTTTGATTTTTGTAATGTGTATTTTTATCGGGCTGGGCTATAAATCTATCGGCCAATACATTAAAAACCCATCTCGATGGTCTTGCATTGCCTTCCATTACAATCGCTCCCTCTGTTGTCAGTAGAAAATCAAGACCGATTTCAGCAAATGCTCCATATGCCCCTTCAATTATCTGACAGCAGTCAAAACTGATTGTTTTTACCTGTTCCAAAAGGCCATCAGCCGAAAAGTGTAACACTTCTTCAATCCAATCATTGAGTTCATCAAAGGCCAAGGCAGTACCGCCCGATTGAAGATTAGAGACATTGGATGACTGCTGCCCCTGTCTTATTGCCATGCCGCTGATTTGGTAATTGGATCCTCCCAGATTTTGAACTAATACCCTGAGGTCAATGGCTGCCTTTTCAAAATCGAAAATTTTAGCCTTGGGCTGAATAAAGTATTGTGTAGGATTTATGTTTTCAATAAGATAATCATACAGTTGAGGCAAAGATTCAAAAATCTTAGTTTGGTCATTTAGATGATTATTTAAAACAAAAGTTCCGTTGGTTTTATGAACTACATAAATGCCTAACCCGCCGCTACCGCTAAGTGGTTTTATGAAATAGCAATCTTGTTTTTCAAATTTTTTTTCTAAGCTAAGCGCTTCAAAGGGCAAGACCTCAAGAGTTGGAATTTTATGTTCCTGTAAAAATTGATGAAATGCCACTTTGTTATCACAGAGCAGTGCCATGTCAACTGGATTTAGTACTTTCAAGGATGCCTCTTTCAGAAATTGTCTGAAATTGACCAATTCTTTACGTTCTGTTTCCAGTGCGCTGAATGCCCTATCGTAGATAAAATCAGGTCTTTTTTGTTTTTGACGTTGCCAGCTTCCATTGTTAAAAACCCAGCCCTCAATTTCATTTTTATAAATATCGAAAGGGGAGAAGAAAAAAAAGTTCAAGGCCAAATCAGCAGCGGCATTGACCATATCTTCAAAGAAAAAACGCTGTTTGCCGTATGGAGGCCAATCGGGTTGTTCGATGGCTGCAATGCCGAGGGTATTACTATTTTTCATCCGGCTTTAAATCGAGGCTTTTCTTGCCAGCGCCTCATCTATGTATTGAAAAGTTGATAAAACCTCAGGTTTGCCATCGATAACAGCAACATTGTGTTCGAAATGTGCAGATGGTTTACCGTCTGCCGTAACAATTGTCCAATTGTCAGAGGTTTTCATCACTCTGGCTGTGCCCATGTTAATCATTGGTTCAATCGCAATTACAAGTCCGTTTTTGATAACTTTTCCCTGACCTCTTTTCCCGAAATTAGGCACCTCGGGTGATTCGTGCATTTTTTTTCCAAGGCCATGACCTACCAATTCACGTACTACACCGTAGCCAAATGATTCTGCATAGCTTTGAATGGCATAACCGATATCGCCTATTCTATTGCCAGTGGTAGTCGCCTCAATGCCCAGAATAAGGCACTGAAGTGTTACGTCGAGCAGTTGCTGTTTTTCCTGACTGATTGGACCAACGGCAAAGGTATAGGCATGGTCGCCATAAAAACCATTCATTAATACACCACAATCAACTGCAATGATATCGCCCTCCTGCAAGGGTCTGTCTGTAGGTAAACCGTGAACCACCTGGTCATTAACCGAGGTGAGCAAGGTGCTTGGGCAGCCATAAAGTCCTTTGAAGCCCGGACGTCCGCCATTATCGCAAATATATTCTTCTGCCAGTTTGTCCAATCGGTTAGGTGTAACCCCTGGTTCGATTTCAGTGGCAATCATTCCTAAAGTTTTAGATACAAGCAATGCGCTTTTACGCATCAGCTCAATTTCATCCCTGGTTTTATAATAGATCATTTTGTAGATTTTTTGAAAAAGATGTGCAAAGCTATAAAAAAACGCCGAAGCTTATGGACTTCGGCGTCAGAAATTTATGTTCTGAAGGTTTTACCTGCTTATAATCAAATAACCTGTCTCGGGATTGCTTCCATCTCCAAAATCTAGTACATAAAAATATGCCGCATCTGGAAGGTTTGCGCCATTGTACATGCCATCCCAGCCGTTAGGCTCACCCTGGAAGACCAGATTGCCCCAGCGGGAGTAAATCTGAATTTTCATATTCGGATATAATTCTCGGCAGACAACCAAAAGTTCGTCATTTATACCATCACCGTTTGGAGAAAGTGCATTGGGTATAAAACATCTTTCACCGTACTGGACATCAATTAGTACAACAGCTGAATCGCAAATTGTCTGACAAACGGGGTCGCAAATTGCATAAACAAAGCTATCAATTCCCTGATAATTAAAACCTGGAACATAGTTTAAGGTTCCATCACTATTAATACTCACAATTCCATGATTGGCGCTGTCAACAATACTAATAGAATAACCATCCCGAACAGCGTCATTCAAGGTAACTTGCAATTCCCTGAGAGAATCTCTGAAAGGCACATTATAAGCATCTTCAAAGGCTCCTGGTTCAAGTTCAAATACAACATCAACTGTAATCCGCTGAGATATACAGCCGTTTTCAATCACATAAACCCCATATTCGCCTTCAACAGGCGTTGCAAGAAATACATCGGGTGTTATTGTAGTGTCAATCGTAACGTTCAATTCATCCCAAACAAAAAGGGTATTCGGGTCTCGAACTACAGTGTCAATTAAGATAAGGACATCATTAATACATAGAGGATTGTTGTAAACCAGGAAAGGATCATCGGGAATCTCCTTCACAGTAACTAAAACTGCGGCTGAACGCTGACAAGTATTTTGATCTGTAATGGTTACCTGATAAATCCCTGAATTATTTGAAAGGGCAAAAGGTAGTAAAGGATCTCGACTTGTGGAACTGAAAGCTATAGGCCCACTCAATGAATAAACATAGGGTGAAGTTGTTGGAGGATTGGCAAAAAGATTTAGGGTGTCACCCAGACATGGGCTGTTGGCAGTCGGAGTGAAGGGGTCGGGTAATTCATATACTATCAAATCAAGTGCTACAAGAGAAGTATCTGAACAACCGTCAACAATTACGATAGCGCTGTAAGAACCCGTATCTGAAAATGCAACTGGGTTGATTTCAAAAATGCTGTTGTTTGTTCCTGCAGGAATGCCCTCGTAGAACCATTGATAGGTAAAATTAGTTCCAGAATATGAAGACTGATTGGCAAAATAAAGAGCAATACTATCTCCAAAACAGGCATTTCCATCCATGGTTATTACTGGTGGTGGAACTTCATTTACGTTTATAAATACCGTATCTGAGACTACGCATCCGGGAAGCCCTTGAGGTATAATTGTAACAATGTAGTTGCCTTCATTGACACCTTGCATATTGCCAATTTGTGGATTTTGACCGTTTGAGCTGAATCCAGGTCCAGACCAAACATAGTCATAGGTAAATCCGGTAGCAGGTGGATTAGCATAAAGTTGAAGTGCTTGCCCCTCACAAAGGAAAGAATCTAAGGCACTGGGCTGTGCACCATCCAGCACTACATTTACTTGTGATACACAAGTTGCTGAATTCCCATAAATATCAAAAGAAGTAATATTTATCGGAACAGTGCCTAAGTTGGCACAGGTGATAATATTAGGGAAGAAAACGGTGGTATCAATTCCGCAGGCATCTATACTCGATACCCCAAGGTCAATCAAAGTGAGTGTATCCACCACTGTGTATGTCAAGTTTACAACTATACTCTGACAGTTAACGGTTGGCGCCACAGTATCAATTACAGTAACAGAGGCAAAACAGGTATCTCTATTTCCACTTGGGTCAGAACCAACAACGGTAACTGTATTTAAGCCAATATCATTGCAATTATAAATTCTTGATGTAGGGCTGCCGTCAACCGTATAAGAAATGGTATTGCAATTGTCGGTACTAAGTGCCGAATTTATAACATTCTGTGATAGGAGCGAGGCATTGCCTGTAATATCGAGATAAAGCGTGTAATTGGTACAACTGATTACAGGAGGATTTACATCAATGACATTTACATTACTACTGCAAGTTGATGAATTACCATGGATATCAGTTACAGTAAGGAACAAGGCATTGGTGCCATTTAAATTTGAACAGTTTAAATTGATAGTGCTTTGTCCATTGACCGTATAGGTTAAAGGTGCGCAGGCATCGTATGAGCCCGGAGAGGCATCGAGATTAATAGCCTGTAAATTAGCATTCCCGCTGGCATCGAGCTGAACGGTCAATGAATTTCTGCATCGGGCTATGGGAGCTATATTGTCAACAATTGTTATCTGAGCTGTACAGGTTGAAAAATTGCCGGATGCATCGGCAACACGAAGTGTAACCGTGTTATTGCCAACATTATTGCAATTATAAGTGATGTTGGGTTGATTGTTTAGTAATAATGTACCCAAGCTGCAATTGTCAGTACTGTTTAAATTGATTTGTGAAGGAGTAACTGTAACTACTCCTAAACTGTCGAGAGAAATGGTCCTGTTGATACAACTGGCTACTGGGCTGATCGTATCAGTAACAGTAATTTGTGCAACACAGATTCCTGGATTTCCACTAGCATCAAAAGCTCTTATGGTATCGGCAAAAGTTGTATTAACATTTGCACAGGTATAAGTTCTGAAAGGAAGATTATCAATTGAGTAATTTATAACGCCACAAATATCAGTGGCAGTACCTACTGCATTTGGTGGAACAATAACCGAACCTGATGCATCCAAATAAACAATTCTGTTTGAGCAGGAAACTGCAGGAGCAATGTTATCAATGACAGTGATGGTCGATTGACAGGCACTTTCATTCCCTGAATTATCCACAACGGTTAGCGTAGCAATATTAGCACCAATGTTAGTGCAATCAAAGGTGTCGCGACTCTGACCATTGATCAG